>JBILYW010000421.1:0-4030 GCA_044377555.1 Pseudomonas sp. | reverse complement strand
GCGCGGCGGGTTGACGTGTACTGCCTGGCCCGCACCCCAAAACCTGACGGGCCACCTTGACGCCACCCGGTCGAGCAGGCACTTTCCGGGCACGTCCCGCCTTGCGAACCAGCCGCCATGCACCTGCCCACCTTGCTTGCCCAACACATCGTCCGCCGCCCGCAACGCATCGCCCTGTTGCAGCACATCGCCGAGCAGGGTTCCATCACAGCAGCGGCAAAAAGTGCAGGCATCAGCTACAAGGCCGCATGGGATGCGATCGATGAACTGAACAACCTGGCCCAAACCCCGCTGGTGGAACGCAGCATCGGCGGCAAAGGCGGTGGCGGCGCCCGGCTGTCCCTTGCCGGTGAACGGGTACTGCGCCTGTATCAACGCCTGCAGGTATTGCAGAGTCAGGTGCTGGACGCCGCCGAAGACAGCGAAGACCTCGACCTGCTGGGACGCCTGATGCTGCGCACCAGCGCCCGCAATCAGTTGCATGGCACCGTTATTGCCATCCACGGCCATGGCCACAACGACCTGGTCCAGCTTGAACTCCCCGGCGGCCTGACCCTGCACGCACAAATTACCCACGACAGCACCCAGCGCCTGGAACTGGCCATTGGCAGCCCGGCAGTGGCACTGATCAAGGCCGGCTGGCTGCAACTGATGGGCGCCGGACAGCCGCCAAGCCCCGAGCACAATCAGCTGGGCGGGCAGATTGAGCAGATCCTGCACACCGACAATGGCCCCAGCGAAGTTCGCATCAGCCTGCCCAGCGGCCAGACCCTGTGCGCCCTGGCCGAGCCGCAACATCTGGATACACAAGGTCTGGGCGCTGGCAGCGCGGTGAGCGTGCAGTTTGCGCCGTCGCTGGTGCTGCTCGGCACTGCACTCTAAACCGCCACCCTCACCCCAACCCTCTACACAGAGGGAGAGGGGCTTTTCATCGAAGGTCTGAAACATCCCTGTCATACCCGCTGCTTATGGTGACTGCCAAAACCGTCCCGAGCCGAGCCAGCCATGAGCCTATTAGAAGAAAACCAGCCCACCGACCTTGAGCAGATCATCGGCCTCAGTCGACGTGGTTTTATCAGTGCTGGCGCCTTGTGCGGTGCAGCGATGTTTCTGGGCGGCGGCCTGCTGAGTCGCAGCGCCCTGGCAACCGGCGTGAGTAACGCCAATGGCCAGTTACTGGGGTTCGACAGCATCAGCGCGGCCACCGCCGACACCATCACCCTGCCGCCCGGCTACCGTGCCTCGGTGCTCATCAGCTGGGGCCAGCCGCTGCAAGCCGGCGGCCCGGCGTTTGACCCCACCGGCAACGGCACCGCCAGCGCCCAGGAAGTGCAGTTTGGCGACAACAATGACGGCATGAGCCTGTTCGCCTTCGCGGATGACCCGAACCGCGCCCTGATGGCGATCAACAACGAATACACCAACTATCGCTACCTCTACCCCCACGGCGGCTCGCCGGCCTCTGCGCAAGAAGTGCACAAGGCCCAGGCCACTGAAGGCGTATCGGTGATCGAGATCCAGCGCAAGGGTGACGGCTGGCAGTTCGTGCAGGGTTCGCCCTTTAACCGGCGCATCCACGCCAACACCCCGATTCGCCTGAGCGGCCCCGCTGCCGGGCATCCCTTGCTCCGTACCCGGGCCGACAGCAGCGGCACCCGCGCGCTGGGGACCTTCCAGAACTGCGCCAACGGCAAGACCCCATGGGGCACCTACCTGACCTGCGAAGAAAACTTCACCGATTGCTTCGGCAGCTCTGATCCCGAACAGGCCTTCGATGCCGCGCAAAAACGCTATGGCGCCGTCGTCGCCAGCAAAGAGATCAACTGGCACCAGCACGACCCGCGCTTCGACCTGGCGGTCAATCCCAACGAGCTCAACCGTCACGGCTGGGTGGTGGAAATCGACCCGTTCGATCCCCTCTCAACACCGGTAAAACGCACCGCACTGGGCCGTTTCAAACACGAAAACGCCGCCCTGGCCGAAACCGGTGACGGCCATGCCGTGGTCTATATGGGCGACGATGAGCGCGGCGAGTTCATCTACAGATTCATCAGCCGCGACAAAATCGACCACCAGAACCCAAAGGCCAATCGCGACCTGCTGGACCACGGCACGCTGTATGTGGCGCGCTTCGACAACGGCGACAACAACCCTGACCGCCCCAAGGGCCAGGGCCAGTGGATCGAACTGAGCCACGGCAAGAACGGCGTCGATGCCAGTAACGGCTTCGCCAATCAGGGCGAAGTGTTGATCCACGCACGCATGGCCGCCAGCACCGTCGGCGCTACCCGCATGGACCGCCCGGAATGGATCGTGGTCAGCCCCAAGGACGGCCAGGTCTATTGCACCCTGACCAACAACGCCAAACGCGGCGAAGACGGCCAGCCGGTCGGCGGCCCCAACCCCCGCGAGAAGAATGTGTACGGGCAAATCCTGCGCTGGAAAGCCCCAAACGGTGACCACGGCGCAGACACCTTCGACTGGGACCTGTTTGTGGTGGCCGGCAACCCGGCGGTTCATGCCAGTCAACCCAAGGGCGGCTCGACCAACATCACGCCACAAAACATGTTCAACAGCCCGGACGGCATGGGGTTCGACGACGCCGGCCGCCTGTGGATCCTCACCGACGGTGATTACAGCAACGCCGGCGACTTTGCCGGCATGGGCAATAACCAGATGCTCTGCGCCGACCCGGCCAGCGGTGAAATCCGTCGTTTCATGGTCGGCCCGGTTGGCTGCGAAGTCACCGGCATCAGCTTCTCGCCAGACCACAAAACCCTGTTTGTGGGCATTCAGCACCCGGGTGAAAACGGCGGTTCCACCTTCCCCGAGCACCTGCCCAACGGCAAGCCGCGCTCCTCGGTCATGGCCATCAGCCGGGAAGACGGCGGCATCGTCGGCGCATAACAAAAAAGTCTTGTGGGAGCGAGCCTGCTCGCGATTGCATCACTGCGGTGATCCAGAAACACCGCGTCGCATGCATCGCGAGCGAGCCCGCTCCCACAAGGGGGCCAGACTATATTCAATCGCCCTCAGCCACCCGGTCTGCGCTAACATGCATGGCCGGACGCGGCAGCCTGCTGCGCGCAGGAGTCAGCATGTCTCATCCGTTTGCAACACTTACCCCTGATCTGGTGCTCGACGCCGTCGAGAGCATCGGTTTCCTGAGCGATGCCCGCGTGCTCGCGCTCAACAGCTACGAAAATCGTGTGTACCAGGTCGGTATCGAAGACTCGGAACCGCTGATCGCAAAATTCTACCGGCCACAGCGCTGGACCAACGAAGCCATCCTCGAAGAACACCGTTTCACCTTCGAACTGGCCGAGCTTGATGTCCCGGTGGTCGCACCCATGATTCACAACGGTGAAAGCCTGTTCGAACACGCAGGCTTTCGCTTCACCCTGTTCCCGCGCCGTGGTGGCCGGGCACCGGAGCCGGGCAATCTCGACCAGCTGTACCGCCTCGGGCAACTGCTCGGCCGCCTGCACGCCGTGGGCGCGACCAAGCCGTTCGAACATCGCGAAGCACTGGGCGTGAAGAACTTCGGCCACGACTCGCTGACCACCCTGCTTGAAGGCAACTTCATTCCGCGCAGCCTGCTCCCGGCCTACGAGTCAGTCGCCCGTGACCTGCTCAAGCGCGTTGAAGACGTGTATGCCGCCACCCCGCACACCAACATCCGCATGCACGGCGATTGCCACCCCGGCAACATGATGTGCCGCGATGAAGTGTTCCACATCGTCGACCTCGACGACTGCCGTATGGGCCCTGCCGTGCAGGACTTGTGGATGATGCTGGCCGGAGACCGCCAGGAATGCCTGGGCCAGTTGTCTGAACTGATGGACGGCTACAGTGAATTCCATGATTTCAACCCCCGTGAACTGGCGCTGATAGAACCGCTTCGCGCCTTGCGCCTGATGCACTACAGCGCGTGGCTGGCCCGCCGCTGGGACGACCCGGCCTTCCCCCACAGCTTCCCGTGGTTTGGCAGCGAACGGTATTGGGGCGACCAGGTACTGGCGTTGCGCGA
>JBILYW010000420.1:0-4047 GCA_044377555.1 Pseudomonas sp. | reverse complement strand
CCCGAAGAGGCAGGTAGATCAAGAGCAGATCAAAAACCAAAGCAAAGCAAAGCAAAGCAAAGCAAAGCAATAGATTGCGCGATACACAAAACCTGTAGCCGCTGACGAGGAACGACCGCTGCGCGCTCGGACGCAGCCTCGTGCTACTCGTCAGCGGCTACAAGCGAGCAAGATACATTCGAGACCAGCGCGCGCCCATCAACCCGGCGGAATCGTCGCCAGAATGCCGATCCCGATGGTCAGCACCAAAAAGCCGCCTAAAAACCATGCCATCTTGTTCATGAAATTCCCCGTCAAACGTTCGTAATAAAACAGGCGCAGAACATCAGCCGACCACACCCGTGCGTGGCTGTGTACTCACGTCCTCGTCTGTCTCGAAAGGTTGACGGGAATTTTGCGCCGCAAACTGCATACATAACAGTCGCAGATAACGCAAAAAAATACGGATCAGTTGCCCGGCAGGACGAAGTGTTCCGGCACAACGCTGCGTTGATACCCGGCAACGACTGCCTGGCTGAGGCTGACCACTGCTTCATGCAACTCCAGCCCTGCACCGGCGCGCCAACTGGCGTACACCGCAAAGCCCGGCGCGGTTTCGATCGGCAAGGCAATCATCGCGCCGCTTTGCAGTTCGCGGCTGACCAGCACCGGTGGCAAGGCGCCGATGCCGAACCCGTCGGCCACCAGCTTGATAATGGCCGCCACCGAGTTGATGCAACTGATGCGCGGCGTGGCAATGCCCTGCTGGTGCAGAAAATTGAGCATGTCCTGATGTGGCCGCGACAAGCGCGAAAAGGTCAGCAGCCGCTCCTGACATAGATCCGCCAGGCTGTCGTAGCTGCGATTGAGTGCAGCATCCTTGGCAACAATCCAGCTCAGGGGGTAACTGGCCAACTGCACATTGCGCACACCATCGGCGCGTAACAGATCCGTCTGGAAGATCAGATCCAGCTGGCCCTTGAGCAGTTGTTCATTCAGATTAAGCGCCGTATCAGCCGTAAGCTCGACCTCGACCTGGGGGTAATCACGGCTCAACGCGCTGATCAGGTCACCCAGCCAGCTGTGAATGACGGTGTCCATCACTCCGATGCGCAGGCGCCCGGCGAAGCTGTCCGCCTGGCCCAGGGACTGAAGCAGGCGCTGTTGGGTGGCGAGCATCTCTTCGGCATAGCCCAGCACTTGATGGCCCTCACGGGTCAGGTTCACCCCTCGAGAGTCGCGCTGGAACAACTGCACCCCAAGCTCGGTTTCGAGGACTGAAATGCGACTCGATATGGCCGCCTGGGTACTTGAAAGCTTTTCGGCGGTCAGTCGAAAGCTGCCAAGACGCGCCACCCAGACGAATGTCAGAAGAAATCGCATGTTCATACAGGACGCCTCACCCAATCAAAACCAGGCCATCACTGTAAACCCTTGCCGCAACCTCAAGCCAGTCGGCTTAAGTCGGTGATTGGTAAAACTTTTTTGTTCAGCGGTGACAACTTTTATTTACTGGACGCACGACCCAAAGCCACCAAACATGACGGGCAATGACCCTTGGGCGTCAAAAATAAAAAAACACGCTGAGTCCGGCAGCGTACCGATTTTTCGAAAGTGTGCCTGACCGCTTTCGTCTTGCTCTCACCAGCCTGCCCTGGTGCTGCGGCAATCAGCTAAGGGATTCCCCCCTCATGCAAACAGTCGTAAATCTTTGGCCCTTGATTGGCGTGTTCGTCATCATCATTGGCTTTGTGCTGCGCTTTAACCCACTGCTTGTGGTAAGCGCCGCCGCTATCGTCACCGGCCTTGCTGCCAATTTCCCGCTGGAAAAAATCATTACCCTGATGGGTGAGGGCTTTCTGCAAACCCGCGCCCTGCAACTCATCCTGCTCTTGCCCCTGGCCGTGATCGGCCTGCTGGAACGCCATGGCCTGCGCCTGCACGCCCAAAACTGGATCGCCGGCTTTCAGCGCGCAACCGTCGGGCGTTTGCTGATCATGTACCTGTTCGTGCGTGAAACCACCGCGGCCGTGGGCCTGACCAGCCTGGGCGGGCATCCGCAGATGGTGCGACCGCTGCTGGCGCCGATGGCCGAAGGGGCCGCCGAGAACAAGTTCGGCAAGCTGCCTGCTCCGGTCCGCCAAAAAGTGCTGGCCATGTGCGCGGCCACCGACAATATCGGCCTGTTCTTCGGTGAAGACGTGTTTGTGGCCTTTGGTGCGATTGCCCTGATGCACACCTTCCTGCTGGGTTCGGGGCTTGATGTCGAGCCGTTGCACATTGCCTTCTGGGGCATTCCCACCGCTATTTGCGCCTTTATCGTGCATGCGCTGCGCCTGTATCGCTTCGACCTGATGCTGTCACGCAGCATGGCCGAAGTCGCCCAAGAACAAACAGACGCAGACGCTTCCAAGGAACTGGCACGATGATTATTTCAATCGAGTACTTCTACTGGCTGGCCGGCGCTCTGTTGCTGATCACCGCGGGCATGATCGTGAGTGATCGCACCCACCCCAAACGCTGGACCAGCGGCCTGTTCTGGGCGCTGTTTGCCATGGTGTTTTTGATTGGCGATCGTCTGTCGCCGTTTGTGGTCGGTGTGGGCGTGCTGGTGATGGCCGGTATTGCGGGCATCGGCGGTGTTGGCCGTGGCAGCCACGCCGAGCTGCATATCAAGGCCGCCCGGGCCAGCGCTGGCCGCCTGGGCCACAACCTGTTTATCCCGGCGCTGTCGATTCCACTGGTCACCGTCATCGGCTCCATCCTGCTCAAAAACACCCAGATCGGTGGCGTGCCGCTGCTCGATCCCAAGAACACCACCTTTGTGTCCCTGGGTATCGGTTGCATGGTGGCGCTGGTGCTGGCGTGCATCCTGACCCGCGACACACCGCTGCAGGGCCTGCGTGAATCGCGCCGCCTGACCGAAGCGCTGGGCTGGACCATGGTGCTGCCGCAAATGCTGGCCATGCTTGGCCTGCTGTTCAATGACGCCGGGGTCGGCGCCGCCGTTGCCCACGTCACCACGGCCTACATCAACATGGACTATCGCCTGGTAGCGGTGATGGTTTATGTCCTGGGCATGGCGCTGTTTACCGTGATCATGGGCAACGGCTTTGCTGCGTTCCCGGTGATGACAGGCGGTGTCGGCGTGCCGGTACTGGTGGGGATCTACGATGCAAACCCCGCAGTCATGGCGGCAATCGGCATGTTCTCCGGCTATTGCGGCACCCTGATGACGCCGATGGCAGCCAACTTCAACATCGTGCCCGTTGCGCTGCTGGAGCTGCCGGACAAATACGCCGTGATCAAGGCTCAAATGCCCACCGCATTGATCATGCTGGTGGTCAATATCGTGCTTCTTTATGTACTGATGTGAGGCCCCGATGCGCACTGTGCTACTGACCGGTTTCGAACCGTTTGACCAAGACACCATCAACCCGTCCTGGGAGGCCGTGCGCCCTCTGGACGGCACCCTGGAGGGCGATGTGCGCATCGTCGCCCGCCAGTTGCCTTGCGCTTTTGCCCAGGCACCCGAGAGGCTGCAACAGCTACTGGACGAGTTCGGGCCAGAGCTGGTGATCGCCGTCGGGCTGGGCCCCGGCCGTGCGGACATATGCATCGAGCGGGTGGCGATCAACCTCAACGATGCCCGCATCCCCGACAACCTCGGCTATCAGCCGATCGACACCCCGGTCGTGGCACAGGGCCCTGCGGCGTATTTCAGCACCTTGCCGATCAAGGCAATGGTGCGAGCCATAAGAGCTGCTGGCATTCCTGCGTCGGTGTCGCACACCGCAGGCACCTTTGTGTGCAATCAGGTGTTCTATTACCTGCAGCATGTATTGGCCGCAGCCGCGGTACGCAGTGGCTTTATCCACGTCCCGGCACTGCCGCAGCAAGCGGTGCTGTGCGGCGGGCCGTCCATGGCACAGGCGACCCTGGTTGAAGGGCTGCGCATTGCCGTGATCTCGGCGCTGAATACCACAGACGATGTGCTGGAAAGCGGTGGGCAGATCAGCTGAAACCGCAGCGGCAACTGCGGGCAGTCAATGCCCGACAGCTGCCGTA
>JBILYW010000419.1:0-4054 GCA_044377555.1 Pseudomonas sp. | reverse complement strand
GCTGACTGGAGAGATAAAAGCATGGCCCAAGTCGTACGTTTTTACGAAACCGGTGGTCCCGAGGTGCTTCGTTTTGAGGAAGTGGAAGTGGGCGACCCAGGCCCCGGCGAGGTCAGGCTGCGGCATGTCGCCGTCGGCCTCAATTATGCCGATACCTACTTTCGCAATGGCACTTACCCGATCCCGATGCCCAACGGCATGGGGGTTGAAGCGGCCGGTATCGTCGCGGCAGTGGGTGAGGGCGTCAGCCATGTGGCGGTCGGGGATCGTGTCACGTATACCGGCTTTCTCAACACCCTGGGAGCCTATAGCACCGAGCGCCTGATCTCGGCTGCACCCCTGATCAAACTGCCGGAAAGCATCTCTTTTGAAACCGCTGCCGCCATGACCATGCGCGGTCTGACGTCTGCCTATCTGATGCGCCGCATCCATGATTTCAAACCTGGAGACAGCATCCTGCTGCACGCCGCCGCCGGTGGCGTCGGGCTGATTGTTTCGCAGTGGGCCAAGCTGCTGGGCCTGAAGGTGATAGGTACCGTGTCCAGCGATGCCAAGGCTGAGGTGGCCCTGGCCCATGGTTGCGATCATGTGATCAATTACAGCCACGAGGATGTGGCCAAACGCGTTCGCGAGCTGACCGACAACGTCGGCGTCAATGTGGTGTTCGACAGTGTGGGCCAGAGCACCTTCATGGGCTCGCTGGACTCGCTCAAACGCCGTGGCCTGATGGTCTGCGTGGGCACGGCTTCCGGCCCGATTCCGGCTTTCAACCCGGCCCTGCTGGCGATGAAAGGCTCGCTGTTCATGACGCGTCCGGCACTGGCCGACTACATCGCGGATCCGGCAGAAAAGGCCGATCTGGCCGGTGAACTGTTCGACCTGGTGGGCAGCGGCCGGATCAGGATCGAGATCAACCAGCACTACAGCTTGCAGGATGCCGTACAGGCCCACCGTGACCTGGAATCGCGCAAGACCACGGGCTCCTCGATATTCGTTATCTAAAGGAGGGCAGGTCATGCGAGTCGAACAACTTACCTGCCATATCGGCGCCGAGCTGATCGGCGTCAGCCTTGCCGATGCCATCCATGACGCCGGCCTGTTCGCCGAGATCCGGGCCCTACTGCTCAAGCATCGCGTGTTGTTCCTGAGGGACCAGGACATCAGCCGTGCCGAGCACGTGGCCTTTGCCCGGCACTTTGGCAAGCTGGAGGACCATCCGGTATTGGGCAGCCACCCGGACCATCCCGGCCTGGTGCAGATCTATAAAACCCCGGACAGCCCGGTCGACCGTTACGAAAACAGCTGGCACACCGATGCCACCTGGCGCGAGGCGCCGCCGCTGGGCTGCGTGCTTCGTTGCGTGGAGTGCCCCCCGGTGGGGGGCGACACCATGTGGGCCAATATGGTGGTGGCTTATGAGCGCTTGCCCCGCGACGTCAAGGCCGTGATCGAAGGCCTGCGGGCCCGTCACAGCATCGAGGCAACGTTCGGCGCGGCCATGCCGATCGAAAAGCGTCTGGCACTCAAGATCCAGTACCCCGATGCGGAGCACCCGGTGGTGCGCACGCACCCGGAAACCGGCGAGCAGGTGCTGTTCGTCAATGGTTTCACCACTCACTTCAGCAACTACCACACCGCTGAACGGGTGCGTTACGGCCAGGATTTCAGCCACGGTGCGTCCGAGCTGCTGCGCTACCTGATCGGCCAGGCCAGCATCCCCGAGTACCAGGTGCGCTGGCGCTGGAAGCCCAACAGCATCGCCATCTGGGATAACCGCAGCACCCAGCATTACGCGGTGATGGATTACCCGGCCTGCCATCGCAAGATGGAACGAGCCGGCATCACTGGCGAGAAAACCTACTAAGCAAGCGCACCCAAGCGAACAACAATAAAAAAGGAAACCAGCATGCAATTCTTCGACGATTCCCTGCACCCAGAAAACATGGAAAAAGTGGTCATTACCGTTGCCCCTTATGCCCCTGAGTGGATGCCGGAAGACTTCCCGGAAGATATCCCGGTGACCATGGATCAGCAGGTTCAGAAGGCAGTTGACTGCTATGAAGCCGGCGCCACCGTACTGCACCTGCATGTGCGCGAACTGGACGGTAAAGGCTCCAAGCGCCTGTCCAAGTTCAACGAGCTGATCGCCGGTGTGCGTGAAGCCGTGCCGGACATGATTATCCAGGTGGGCGGTTCGATTTCCTTTGCCCCGGAAAGCGATGGTGAAGCGGCCCTGTGGCTGTCCGACGACACCCGGCACATGCTGGCGGAGCTCTCGCCGCGGCCGGACCAGGTCACCGTGGCGATCAACACTATTCAGATGAACATCATGGAGTTGCTGTACCCGGAGTACCGCGAAGGTACCTCGCTGGCCGACCCGCTTTACGAGGCCGCTTACAGCGAAATGACCGTACCGGCAGGCCCGGCCTGGGTGACTGAACACCTCAAGCGTCTGCAGGCCAACAATATTCAGCCGCACTTCCAGCTGACCGGCATCCATGCTTACGAAACCCTTGAGCGCATGGTGCGCAAGGGCCTCTACAAAGGCCCGCTGAACCTGACCTGGATCGGTATCGGTGGCGGTTTCGACGGCCCCAACCCGTTCAACATGTTCAACTTCATCAACCGCGTACCGGATGGTTGCACGCTCACCTCCGAGTCGCTGATCAAGAACATGCTGCCGCTCAATACCATCGCCCTGGCCATGGGCCTGCACCCGCGTGTGGGCACCGAAGACACCATCATCGATCAGCACGGCAAGCGCTTTACGTCGGTGCAGCAGATCCAGCAGACCGTACGCATTGCCCATGAACTGGGCCGTGAGATTGCCACCGGCAAAGAGGCGCGCGACATCTACCGCATCGGCGTGCAGTACGACACGGTCGAGCAAACCCTGCTGGCCAACGGCATGGCGCCCAACCGCAAGCCGGGTCAAAAAGGCGTACCGCGCCGCGACTGATGTGACATCAAGCAGGAAGCCCGAGGCTTCCTGCTTGCGCAGGCCCCAAAAACAACAATAAAAAACAGGTGCAAGACACCGAGGAGGCTGCATGGCCTATCACCACAGCTCTGTGGACGATGAAGAAGACACGTCGGCCGGTATCCCGCGCAGATATGCCTGGGTTGTGTTCGCACTGACTTTTGGCTTGTTGATTTCCGATTACATGTCCCGCCAGGTACTCAATGCCGTTTTTCCGATACTCAAGAGCGAGTGGGCACTGAGTGACAGCCAGCTCGGCCTGCTCAGCGGCATCGTCGCGCTGATGGTGGGCCTTCTGACCTTTCCCTTATCGTTGATGGCCGACCGCTTTGGTCGCGTCAAAAGCCTGGCCCTGATGGCCATGCTATGGAGCCTGGCCACCCTGGGCTGTGCCCTGGCAGAGAATTACCAGCACATGTTGATTGCGCGCTTCATGGTCGGTGTCGGCGAAGCGGCCTATGGCAGTGTCGGCATTGCCGTGGTGGTCTCGGTGTTCCCCAAAAGCATGCGCGCCACCCTGGCCAGTGCCTTTATGGCAGGCGGCCTGTTTGGCTCCGTACTAGGTATCGCTCTGGGCGGGGCAATTGCCGCCAAGCTGGGCTGGCGCTGGTCGTTCGCGAGCATGGCGCTGTTCGGCCTGGTACTGGCTGTGCTTTACCCGCTGGTCGTCAAGGAAGCCCGGATTGCTCCGCAACGCCTGGCCAGCTTCAGGAACAAGGGCAAAGCCGTGCTCAAGCGCCCGTTGCGCACGTTGTACAGCACCCGTTCGGTGATCGGCGCTTATGTGGGCAGCGGGTTACAGATGTTCGTGACCGGCAGCCTGATCGTGTGGATGCCCAGCTATCTGAATCGCTATTACGCCATGGACGAGGCGAGGGCTGGCAGTGTCGCGGCAATCATGGTGCTGTGTTGCGGTGCCGGGGCAATCATGTGCGGCATGCTCAGTGACCGTCTTTGCCGTCAGTCGCCATTGCGCAAAATCGAGATATCCATCGTGTATTGCCTGGGCAGCTGCCTGCTGTTGTCGCTGGCGTTGCTCCTGCCTGCCGGGCCTGTGCAGCTGGTGCTCATCGG
>JBILYW010000418.1:0-4055 GCA_044377555.1 Pseudomonas sp. | reverse complement strand
GCACCAGCGCGGGGTCTTGGGCTTCAAAACCGTTGGAACTGCTCAGCAAATCCAGCTCGCCTGTCTTGAGCGCTTCTATCGCTTGAGGCCGGGAAGGATAACGTCTGACCTCGATACCGACGTCCAGCAACTCCGATAGCAGCTGCGCGTAGTCGGCCGTCAGCCCTTCAAAGTCCTGACCATTGACGGCCAGATCGAAGGGCCCATAGTCGGGAGCCGAAATGCCCAGGCGCAAGGGCCGGTGATGCTTGAGCCATTGCCAGTCCGATGGCGCCAGCACAACGCTGTACGCCTCGACACTCGAACGCCCCAACAGGCGTAGCGTCTGTACCGACTGATCAGCTGCGGCAATGGGCTGGCCCAGGACCAGTAGCAGTCCGATGTGGCCCAGGCATAAGAGCGTTTTCAATTAGATCAAATCATTGCGCTTGGCAAAATCTGCCAAGTAAACGACCGATTTTATATTCAACTTCTCTATCAACCGTGCTTTGTAAGTGCTGATGGTTTTACTGCTCAGGATCATGTCTTCAGCAATTTTTTTATTGCTCAAGCCGCGCGCCAGCTGTTGCAAAATGTACAACTCACGGGCCGACAGTTGCTGAATCAACTCTATGTCGCTCATGGTTGAGTCACTGTTACGCACAGAACTGGCCGCCAGATACGGAAAGAATGTGTAACCGTCCATGATGACTTTGATCGCCCTCAACAACTCCGTGAGGTCCTGGCTCTTGGTGATAAACCCCGCCGCACCGGCCTTCATGCAACGCTGTGAATAAAACAGGGGGGATTGGGAGGTCAACACCAGAATACGGGTGTTCAGCCCTGAGGCCCTGATCCGGTTGAGCACCTCCAGACCATCGAGGCCAGGCATGGTGATATCCAGGACCATCAAGTCCACCTGATGCAAACGCGCCAACTGAACAGCATCGGCGCCGTTAGTCGCCTCTGCCACCACCTCATACCCTTGATTCTCCAGCAGTATTTTCATTGCTGAGCGAATGAGTGAATGATCGTCTGCAATCAACACTTTCATACATTTAATCCTCTGCCAGAAAGCCGAGCATCAGCGTGGATCAGGCGCAAACATATCGTTTTGACTAGAGATGGTCGGCATAAGACCGACAGAAACGATCTAATGTGTAGCACTGAAAGTATAGGATATCTCCTACCGATCACATATCCACGCACTACATTATTTGAACGAAACATACCGATACCCGTTAGAAATCGAGGCGCGGATGATCGCCAATCAGATACGACATGAGAGAAGGGAATTCGCCATCTAACTTGTAGGATTAGTCCTAAACCGCTGATCCAAATACAAATATAATTTATTCGCTTTTACACAGGCTAAAAGTGCAATGTATTAGGCTCGACATTTAAATCGGTGCAGTGGCTTTATGAACAAAAGAGTCTGGAGCTGCGATTTTCATGGCCTGCCCGGGCAGAGGCAAACATCAAAAAATCGCAGCCTTCATCAGCGCTGTATAAAGGTGAGAACGTTATTGCCAGCCAAACTTGCGAATATAAAAGCCTTTCACCGCCTGGGTCAGTGCCATGTACGCCAGCAAGATCATTGGCAAGAACACAAAGTACAGCGCCGGTAACGCCTGCAACTTGAAGTAGCCGGCCAACGGGCCCATTGGCAGGAAGATACCGACCGCCATGATCAGCCCTGTCATCACCATCAATGGCATGGCCGCACGGCTTTGCAGGAACGGGATTTTCGGGGTTCGGATCATGTGCACGATCAGGGTTTGCGTCAGCAGCCCGACCACGAACCACCCCGACTGGAACAGGGTCTGGTGTTCGGGTGTGTTGGCTTGGAACACGTACCACATCAGGCCAAACGTCAGGATGTCGAAAATCGAGCTGATGGGCCCAAAAAACAACATGAAGCGCCCTACATCAGCCGGCTGCCAACGCTGCGGTTTTTTCAGCATTTCCTCATCGACGTTGTCGAACGGGATTGCAATTTGTGACACGTCATACAGCAGGTTCTGCACCAGCAGATGCATCGGCAGCATCGGCAAAAACGGAATAAACGCACTGGCGACCAGCACCGAGAACACATTGCCGAAGTTCGAGCTGGCCGTCATCTTGATGTACTTGAGCATGTTGGCGAAGGTGCGGCGCCCCTCCAGGACGCCCTCCTCCAGCACCATCAGGCTTTTTTCCAGCAGGATGATATCGGCCGCCTCCTTGGCGATGTCCACCGCACTGTCCACCGAAATCCCGATATCCGCCGTGCGCAATGCCGGGGCATCGTTGATCCCGTCGCCCATAAAGCCCACCACGTGGCCGTTGGCCTTGAGCAGGCGCACGATGCGCTCCTTGTGCGTCGGCGTGAGCCTGGCGAACACGTTGGTGGTTTCCACAGCCACCGCCAGATCGGCATCGCTCATACGCTCAATGTCATTGCCCATCAGCAAACCCTGCTGCTCCAGGCCCACCTCCCGGCAGATTTTGGCCGTAACCAATTCGTTATCGCCCGTAAGAACTTTTACTGCGACCCCGTGCTCGGCCAAGGCTTTGAGTGCGGGTGCGGTGCTTTCCTTGGGAGGGTCCAGGAAAGCCACATAGCCAA
This sequence comes from Pseudomonas sp., assembly GCA_044377555.1. Lineage (GTDB taxonomy): Bacteria > Pseudomonadota > Gammaproteobacteria > Pseudomonadales > Pseudomonadaceae > Aquipseudomonas. The sequence continues at coordinate 1,468 of JBILYW010000418.1, read as the reverse complement.
TCAACGTCAGTTCCTGCTCGTCAGCCAGGCTGTAAGTGTCGCGCCCTGCAGTCATTGACCGCGCAGCCACGGCCACAACCCGCAAACCTTCTTCGTTGAACTCGGCGGTCACCTGGCGGATACGCGCCAGCAGTTCGGCGCTCAGGGCTTCTTGCTGCTCGCCATGGCGTACGGTTTTGCACACTGACAGCACTTCTTCGACAGCCCCCTTGCAGATCAGCAGATGGGGTTGATCCTGCTCGGCCACCACCACCGACATGCGCCGGCGGGTAAAGTCGAAGGGGATTTCATCGATCTTGCTGAAGGCCGTACCCACGTTCAGTTCACGGTGAACCTCAACGTGCTCCAGCACCGCCACGTCCAGCAGGTTTTTCAGCCCGGTCTGGTAGTAGCTGTTGAGGTAAGCCATCTCCAGCACATCATCGGACTCCTGCCCCCAGACATCCACGTGCCGGGCCAGAAATATCTTGTCCTGGGTCAGCGTGCCCGTTTTGTCGGTGCACAGCACATCCATCGCGCCAAAGTTCTGGATCGCGTCCAGACGTTTGACGATGACTTTTTTACGCGACAAAAACACCGCGCCTTTGGCCAGGGTCGAGGTCACGATCATCGGCAGCATTTCCGGGGTCAGCCCCACCGCCACCGACAGTGCGAACAGCAGGGCTTCGGTCCAGTCGCCCTTGGTAAATCCATTGATAAACAGCACCAGCGGCGCCATGACAAACATGAAACGGATCAGCAGCCAACTGACTTTGTTGACCCCGGCCTGAAACGAAGTCGCACCGCGATCCGTGGCGCCAACCCGTTGCGCCAGCGCCCCGAAATAGGTGTTGTTGCCCGTGGTCAGCACCACGGCCGTGGCAGCACCGGACACCACGTTGGTCCCCATGAACACAATGTTGTCCAGCTCCAGCGGGTTGCTGGTCTGACTGTCAAACTGGCGCGCAAACTTCTCGACCGGCATCGACTCGCCCGTCATGGCCGCCTGGCTGACAAACAGGTCCTTGGCGCTCAGCACCCGGCAGTCCGCCGGGATCATGTCGCCCGCCGACAACACGATCAAGTCACCCGGCACCAACAGCTTGATCGCCAGTTCAATACGCTGCGCGCCTCTGATTTGCCGCGCCGCGCCATAGAACTTGCCGAACATCGGCGATGCATCGGCGCTGAAATCGCGACGCATCACGGTAGCGGTGTTACTCACCATCTCCTTGAGCGCGTCAGCCGCCTTGTTGGACTTGACCTCTTGCCAAAAACGCAGCAGCGTCGACAGCACCACCATGGTGCTGATCACCACCGCGGCCTGAATATCATCGGTCGCCAGCGAGACGCCGGCGAGCAAGGTCAACAACAAGTTGAACGGGTTTTTGTAGCAATGCCACAGGTGCACCCAGCGGCTGAGCGGCTGTTCGTGCTCGACCTCATTAAGCCCGTGTCGCTCGCGCAGCACGTCGACTTCGGCCTCACT
>JBILYW010000417.1:0-4056 GCA_044377555.1 Pseudomonas sp. | reverse complement strand
CTGGCATGGGTGCTGTTCCACGAAACGCCCACGCTGAGCATGCTGCTGGGCGGCGTGTTGATTATCGTCGCGATCGTGGTGTCGAGCCGCATGGCCGGCGGCCCGGCACCGGGCAAGGCATCAGTGGATGCCGCTCACTGAACCCGGTCGTTATGGCCAAGATCACGCTGCGGGTCGATCTGGTCGCGAACCCGCTGCTTGAGCACCTTGGCCTCCGGGAAGCCGCCATCAGCCTTGCGCTCCCAGATCTGTACGCCGTTGCAGGTGATGCGGAATACCCCGCCGGTACCCGGCTCCAGTGCAACCCGTCCCAGGTCTTCGGCAAAGGTGCTGAGCAGTTCCTGAGCCAGCCATGCAGCGCGCAGCAGCCACTGGCATTGGGTGCAATAGGTAATGACAATTTCAGGTTTGGTGAGCGACATGATTTCAAAGGCTCTGAAGGGAAAGGCGCCGCTATAATAGCCGCCTTTGTCGCTTGCCCCGAGATTCATGATGCGCCGCCTGCTGAGCTTTTTACTCCTGTGTTTATGCCCCTTGGTACTGTTTGCCGCCGAAGCCCCGAAGCCGAAAATCGGTCTGGTGCTGTCTGGCGGTGCCGCCCGAGGCCTGGCCCACGTCGGCGTGCTCAAGGCACTCGAAGAACAGGGTATTCACATCGATGCCATCGCGGGCACCAGCATGGGCGCGGTGATCGGCGGCCTGTATGCCTCCGGCTACAAGATCGACGAGCTTGAAAAACTCGCACTGGGCATCGACTGGCAAGAAGCCCTGTCCGACTCGCCAGACCGTGAGGACGTGCCGTTCCGGCGCAAGCAGGATGACCGTGACTTTCTGATCAAGCAAAAGCTCAGTTTTCGCGACGATGGCAGTCTGGGCCTGCCATTGGGCGTGATCCAGGGGCAGAACCTGGCACTGCTGCTGGAAAGCCTGCTGGCCCACAGCAGCGATATCCGTGATTTCGACAAGCTGCCGATCCCGTTCCGCGCCGTTGCCACCGATATCGTGAACGGTGAAAAAGTAGTGTTCCGCAAAGGCCATCTGCCCCAGGTGATCCGTGCCAGCATGTCGATCCCGGCCGTGTTCGCCCCGGTTGAAATCAACGGTCAATTGCTGGTCGACGGTGGCATGGTCGACAACATCCCGGTGGATGTGGCCCGGGAAATGGGCGTGGACCTGGTCATAGTGGTCGACATCGGCACCCCGCTGCGCGGGCGCAAACAGCTCAACACCGTGTTCGACATCCTCAATCAATCCATCACCCTGATGACCCGCAGCAACTCCGAGGTGCAGCTTGCGTCCCTTAAACCCGATGACATCCTGATCCAGCCCGCACTCGCCAGCTTCGGCGTCACCGACTTTGGCCGCTCGCAAGACATCATCAACGCCGGCTACCGCGCCACACAAATTCTCGAAAAACGCCTGTCCAGCCTGCGCCAGCCCGACGACGCGCAACTGGCAGCCGCCCGCACCGCCGAAGAACGCACGCCGGTCATTACCGCGATCAAAATCGAAAACGACTCAAAAATCGGCGACTCGGTGATCCGCTATTACATCCGCCAACCCATCGGCGAACCACTGGACCTGGGCCGTCTGCAACGGGACATGGGCACACTCTACGGCCTGGACTACTTCGACCAGGTGCAATACCGCGTGGTGCACAAAGGCAAGGAACGCACACTGGTGATCACTGCACGGGCCAAACGCGGCGGCACCGATTACCTGCGACTGGGGCTCAACCTGTCTGACGACCTGCGCGGCGACAACGCGTTTAACCTCGGCGCCAGCTACCGGGTCAACGGCATCAACACCCTGGGCGCGGAATGGCTGACCCGGGTGCAGATTGGCGATCAGCAAGAGCTCTACAGCGAGTTTTATCAGCCGCTGGATGCCGGCTCGCGGTACTTCGTGGCGCCGTACATCAATGCCCAGTCACAAAACGTGGAAGCCATCCTCGACAACGACCCCATCGCCGAATATCGACTGGAGCGCTACGGTTTTGGCTTGAATGTCGGTCGTCAAATCGGTAACAGCGGCGAGATCCGCCTGGGTGTCGGCGAGGCATGGGGCGAAGCCAATGTGCGAATTGGTGAGCAGGACCTGCCAAGCACCAGCTTCAATGAAGGCTTCTACGACCTCAAGTACTCGTTCGACTCGCTGGACAACGTGTACTTCCCGCACTCGGGCGAAGATATCAGCATGAGCGTGCGCCAGTTCGAACCGGGGCTGGGCTCGGACGAGCGCTATCGCCAATGGGAGTTCAACCTGGACAAGGCCCTGAGTTCAGGGCCCGACACCTGGATTCTGGGCGGGCGTTACGCCCGCACGCTGGATCAGGCCAACGTGGTCACATCGAGCTACCTGCTGGGCGGAGCCCGGCAGTTGTCGGGCTTCAGGCAGGACGCGATTTCCGGGCAAAACATCAGCCTGATACGTGCCGTTTACTATCGCCGGCTTACCCCGCGTTCGTACTTGCCGTTTGATTTCCCGCTGTATGCCGGTGCCTCTTTGGAGCGCGGGCGCGCCTGGAACAATGACAACGAGTTCGACAGCGGCTATATCAACGCGGCGAGCATCTTTATCGGATTCGACACACCGCTTGGCCCCCTGAATTTCAGTTATGGCTTTAACGACGATAACCAGAAGGCGTTGTATCTGAACCTTGGACAGACGTTCTGACGGTTCAAGCCAATGTGGGAGCGAGCCTGCTCGCGATGCTGGCAGCGCGGTCTTCCAAAGAGACCGCAGTGATGTCATCGCGAGCAGGCTCGCTCCCACAAGGGAAAATGTGCAGGGATCAGTGCTTTTCGAGGTTATCCAGAATGCGCTTGTGAACCCGCAGGCAAATGCGCTGCTCCTCCTCATCTATGCCCACGAACAGTTCTTGGCGCAACGCGGTGGCAATGGCTTCGATCTGCTCGATCAGCGGCCGGGCAGAATCACTCAGGACGATCTTCTTGGCGCGCCGGTCCTCAACCACCGAGTGGCGCTGTACCAGCCCCTGGGCCTCCAGGCTGTCGAGCAGGCGGGCCAGGGTCGGACCTTCGACGCCAACACTTTGGGCCAGTTCACGCTGAGTCGGCGCGTCATCAAAACGCGCCAGGTGCAGCAGCACAAGCCAACGGGCCTGGGACAAGCCGAGACCGGCAAGACGACGATCCAGTTCGGCACGCCAGCCACGGGACATTTGGGCCAGTTGCATACCAAAACGGTGCTGATCGGTTAACGGCATAAAAAACTCAATGATTAGACTGAAAATAGAGTGAAACTAATTATTAGTCAGCTAAGCATGGCGCTTGCACATAGGCAAGGGGTGTAAGTCAATCAATCGTTACATAATCAACATCATAGTCAGATTTCGAACTCCGATTGCAGTGCAGCTCGCACGCAATACAGCACACCTTCAGGCACCCGGCCCTTGAACTGTTCGGCAATGCTGGCCACGCTCGGCAGCTCCCCTTCGCCATCCAGGAACGCATCCTGCACTTCTTCCATCAGGTCTTCAGGCAGGTCCAGCGCCTGCTCCAGCGACAGTTCCTGACGCCCGATGGCCTCGGCCAGCATGGTGTAAACATTCTTCTCAGAACACTGCAGTTGCCCGCTGATCTGCAGCGGGGTCATGCCGGCCCGGGCCAGGCTGATCAATTCGTGGCGGATATCAGCCACCACTTTTGGCGTTTCGGCCTGCCCGCCCAGCACCTCGAGGAATGCCTCGCCGTAACGTTCCAGTTTTCGCGCACCCACGCCGCTGACCGTGGCCATCTCGGACAACGAGGTGGGCTGGCTGCGCAGCATTTCGAGCAAGGTCGAATCGGGGAAGATGACGTAAGGCGGCACGCCGTGCTCTTCGGCCAATTTGCGGCGCAAGGCGCGCAGGGCTTCCCACTGCTCGCGCTCTTCGCCGCGCACCAATTGGCTGGCCGGGCTGGCAGAGCTGCTTTTAACCGTGGTTTGCGGCTTGAGTTCGCGACGCAGCTCCAGCGTCACTTCGCCACGCAGCAACGGCCGGCAGCTGTCGCTCAGACGCAAGCCGCCATAGCCTTCGATATCAATATCGGC
>JBILYW010000416.1:0-4059 GCA_044377555.1 Pseudomonas sp. | reverse complement strand
CTGGGGCGTACGTTCAGGCTCTGGCGTTCGCCCTGTTCCAGTTGCAGCAGCCACTCTTCAGCCGTCTCAAAACGCTGTGCCGTGTCGGCGGCAATGCCGCGTTCCAGGCTAAGGGCAATCCACTCGGGCAGGTCGGGCCGATAACGACTGGCACTGACCGGCACGCCAAAGCGCGGGCGCTGGAAGGCTTCGATTTCTCCGTAGGGGTAATGCCCGGTCAGCAGGTAATACAGGGTGACGCCCACCGCGTATAAATCCTGTTGAGGCCCGGGTTTGTCGCCGCGAAAGGCTTCCGGGGCGAGATAGCTGGGTGTGCCGGGCAGCACCGATGGCAAGTCCTCCGACAGCCCCGGGCAGTAGGCTAGACCGAAGTCCAGCAGGCGCAGTTCGCCGTCGTCACCCAGCAGCACATTGTGCGGTTTGATATCGCGGTGAAAAATCTGCCGTCGGTGTAACAGGCCCACGGCCCGTAGCAGGCGCTCGGCCAGATCCAGCCATTGCGCCAGGGGCAGTGGCCCGCCTCGGGCATAGAGTTTTTCCAGGGTAATACCGGCATATTCACGCATCACGTAGTAAAGATGCTGGCGCTGACTGGCGGGGTGTATTTCAGGGAAATGCCGCCCGGCCACGCGCTTGAGAAACCATTCTTCCGACAGCAACGCTTGCCCGGCCGGATGATCGTCGTGCAGACGGGCCGGCAAGGTTTTCAGCAGCCAGGGCTGTTGTTGGGCGTCGTGTACCCGGTAGAGCAGCGATTGTTGACTCTGCCCAAGATGGCTTTCGACCTGCCAGCCCTCAAAGTGCTGCCCCGGTTTTAGCGCAGGCGGCAGCGGCCACTGCTGTAATTGAATCAAGGCATCGCCGATGCCGCTCTCGCCCAGGGCATCGACCCGTACCAGCAGGGCGCTGGCGTTGTCCTGGCTGCCTGCCCGATGCGCGGCATTGACCAGTGTGTCGGCGGCGCTTTGCAGATCGGGCAGGTCACGCAGCATGGAGGCGATGGCGGTATCGCCCAAGGTCGACCACACGCCATCACTGAGCAGCACGAAGGTCTCGTCCTGCTGCAATTGGCCGTCGAGAAAATCCACCACCAGATGTTGATCAAGCCCGAGCGCCCGCTTGAGCACATGCTGCATGCCAGGTTGATCCCAGACATGATCTTCGCTGATGCGCAGCAAGGCCCCGGCGTGCCAGCGGTACACCCGGCAATCGCCGACATGGGCCAGGGTAAACCGCTGGCCACGCAGCACCAGGGCACTGACTGTGGTCAGCAGCGGTTGCCCGCCGCCATTGGCCTGTAGCCAGCGATTTTGTGCGAGCAACAAACGCTCCAGAGACTGGGCCACGCTCCAGGTTTCGGGTGTGGCGTAGTAGTCGAGCGCCAGTGCCTGCAAGGTGGAGCGGGCGGCGAGGCCACCATCGGCGCACTGGCTGACGCCATCGGCGATGGCGAACAGATACCCCTTGCTCGCCGCCAGCAGCGGCACCGGCGTGACCTCGCGCAGCGCGTCCTGATTCTCTGTACGAGGCCCGATAGCGCTGGCGTGGGCAAAACTCAGTTGCAGGCTCATCGCGACGTTACACCCGGGCAGCGGTCACGGCCGCCGAGCCCCAGGTGGTTCTCCAGCGGCGCTTGACCCCGTGCAGGCCGAACCAGGCCAGAACCCCGAGGCTGGCGAACAACCACAAGGCGAGCTGATAACTGCCGGTGCTTTGCTTGATCGCGCCCATGCCCGCTGCCAGCGCGAAACCGCCGATGCCGCCGGCCATACCGATCAAACCGGTCATTACGCCGATTTCACGACGAAAACGCTGCGGGACCAATTGGAAAACGGCGCCATTGCCTGCACCCAAGCCCAACATGGTGCACACGAACAGCGCCAGGGCCGCGTAGGAGCTGGGCAGGTTGAAGCCCACGGCTGCGATGCTGATGGTCGCCAGGGTGTACATGCCCAGCAGGGTGCGAATCCCGCCGAAGCGATCTGCCAGCGCGCCGCCCAACGGTCGCATCAGGCTGCCTCCAAAGACGCAGGCTGCGGTGTAGTAACCGGCGGTCACCGGGCTCAGTCCGTATTGATCGTTAAAGTAGCCGGGCAGGGCGCTGGCCAGGCCGATAAAACCACCGAAGGTCACGCTGTAGAAAAACATGAACCACCAGCTGTCGCGGTCGCCCAGAGCCTTGAAGTAGTCGCTGACGGACTTGGCCTTGGGCCGTTCTGGGGCGTTTTTGGCCAACCGGGCAAACACGAAAATGCACAGCACCAGCGGGATCAGGGCAAAACCGAACACATTGCTCCAGCCGTAGGCGGCGGCCAGCAGCGGGGCCAGGAGGGCGGCGAACACGGTGCCTGAATTGCCTGCACCGGCAATGCCCATCGCCTTGCCTTGGTGCTGCGGCGGATACCACTGCGAAGCCAGCGGCAGGGCAACCGCGAACGAGGCGCCGGCCATGCCCAGAAACAGGCCCAGCAGCAGGGCCTGCTCGTAGCTGTGGATACCGTGCTTCCAGGCGACAAACAGCGCACAGATCACAATGACCTGGCCGATCAGCCCGGCGGTTTTCGGTGACAGGCGATCAGCCAGCAGGCCCATCACAAAGCGCAGCACAGCCCCGGCCAGAATCGGCGTAGCCACCACCAGCCCGCGCTGTTGGGTGGTCAGGTGCAGGTCGGCGGCAATTTGCACCGCCAGCGGGCCGAGCAGGTACCAGACCATGAAACTGAGGTCGAAATAGAGAAACGCCGCGAACAGGGTCGGGGTATGGCCGGATTTCCAGAAGCTTGAATTCATCGCGCACCTCAACGGTTAATCGTTTCGAGAAGGAGTCATGAGCCAGGGGCTGTTGCCAAAACGAAAAAACGCCGCTGCCTGATCCGCCATGGGCGAATGAAGAGAGCGACGTCTTTGTCGTAGGTGGGGCAACCGCCGTTGGTTACCGGTAGGGATTACTTAGCGAGAAGTGTGCCAACAGGTGAATAACTCACCCCCTGTGGGAGCTAGCCTGCTCGTGAATGATCTTCGCGAGCAGGCTCGCTCCAACAGTTGAAGTATTTACAGGGACGGGTGTCAGCCCAGCAGCTCACTCATGGCGATGATCTGTTCGGCCACTTGAATCAGCTTTTGCTGACGGCTCATGGCTTGGCGTCGCATCAGGGTGTAGGCCTCTTCTTCGTTGCAGCTTTTCATTTTCATCAACAGGCCCTTGGCCAGTTCGATGCGCTTGCGCTCGGCCAGTTGCTGGTCGCGGGCGTGCAGTTGGGCGCGCAGGGCCTGGTCGCTTTCAAAACGCGCCATGGCCACATCAAGAATCGGCTGCAGGCGCTGTGCGTGAATGCCCTCGACGATGTAAGCGCTGACCCCGGACTTGATCGCCTGGCGCATCACACCGCGGTCGTGCTCGTCGGTGAACATCACAATCGGCCGTGGCTGGTCACGTGTGACCAGCACCACTTGCTCCATCACATCGCGGCTGGGTGACTCGGTGTCGATCAGGATGACATCCGGACGCACCATTTCGACCCGTGCCGGCAGGTCGATGGTCAGGCCTGATTCGTCAATCACTTCAAAGCCGGCTTCGGTCAGCGCAGCTTTCAGGCGGCCGACTTTTTTCGCCGTGTCGTTGATCAGCAAGATACGCAGCATGGGACAGGCTCCGGTCAGCGACGGGCAAGAAGGGGAGCGCTGGCGCTCATGGCATGCAGCGCAAAGCTTCGTGCATAGCCTGCAGGGTCCGAGCCGTCCCACACCTTGCCATCGATCAACTGGCTGCTGCGCAAGTCCGCTCCACTTGCAGCGACCCCTGCGTCGCTGGCGGCGTCGCGGTACAGCGCCAGTTGCTGAACCTGACGGGCAACGCCCAGGTAGTCAGGGTCTTCGCGCAACAAGCCCCAACGGCGGAACTGGGTCATGAACCACATGCCATCGGACAGGTACGGCAAGTTGACCTCGCCGCCGCCATGAAAGCGCAGCGCGTGCGGGTCTTGCCAGTGATTGCCCAGACCGTCGCTGTAGTGGCCGAGCAGGCGCGGCTCGATGCATTCAACGGGTGCATTCAGGTAC
>JBILYW010000415.1:0-4062 GCA_044377555.1 Pseudomonas sp. | reverse complement strand
GCGGAAGAACTTGCGCACCCACGCTTTGATTTTGGTGTTCCAGTGGCGGCGACGAATGAAACGCACCTGATGCTTTTCAAGCTCTGGCAACAGAATGTCGTTGAGGATCGCGTATTGGCGATCAACGTGGCCGTGGACCAGCTCACTGATGCGGGCCAGCGCCTGATGCGGCTGCAAGCCGTCGGCACCTGCCTGTTCACGGGCGAAGGTGATTTGCTTCTTCAGGCCCGCCACCCGGATTTCAAAGAACTCATCCAGGTTGCTGGAGAAAATCAGCAGAAACTTCAAGCGCTCAAGCAGCGGATAGGACTCGTCCAGCGCTTGTTCCAGCACGCGAATGTTGAACTGCAACTGCGACAGCTCGCGATGGATATACAGACTGCTGTCATCAAGGCCAGGAATGGCAATCGCCGGATGCACCGCCGCGGGCGTCTCGGCCGCAGCAGGCGCATGGCCTTGCGGTACAGGCGGAGTTTCAGGGACCGGCTCAGCAATCGGCTGAGCTTCAGTGGCAACGATTTCTGCAAGTCCTTCGGTATTCATTGAATGTTCCTGTAAGAGCGGGTTTGACTCTTAAGCGGCACTGCCAGTCAAGTTGCCAGAATGCCATCAACGCCTGTGGGTTTAAACCGCTCGCAGGCGCTTTATGCAAGCTAGAGCCTGGTTAGAGGGCAATATTTCGATTTTGTTTCCAGGGGTACTGGCACTGTGGGAGCGGGCTTGTTCGCGATTCAGGCGACACGGTGTTTCAGATTGACCGCGTCAACCCAATCGAGAGCAAGCCCGCTCCCACCGTTTTTGAGCAATAAACACCTGCGCGCATGGTTATAACGCCTATCGATGAACACTAGATGACAACGCCAATGATGTAGGTCAAATAGACGTCAATTGTAGGAATTGTTAACGCGAAGACACATTTCGATACTTTCACGAACGTCCCTTAAGGCGTAGGCTGCGCGTTCATTTCGCCAGCATCCAGACAATGCTCCAACAATTTCTTCAAGAATTCGGTTACTTCGCCCTGTTTCTGGGGACGTTCTTTGAAGGTGAGACCATCCTGGTTCTCGCAGGCTTCTTGGCGTTCCGCGGATACATGGACCTGAAACTGGTCATGATCGTGGCGTTCCTCGGCAGTTATGCCGGCGACCAGCTGTGGTACTTCCTGGGGCGCAAGCACGGCCGCAAACTGTTGGCGCGCAAACCGCGCTGGCAACTCATGGGCGACAAGGCGCTGGAGCATATCCGCAAGCACCCGGACATCTGGGTCTTGAGTTTCCGCTTCGTCTACGGCCTTCGTACCGTCATGCCTGTAGCCATTGGCCTGTCGGGCTACCCGCCGGGCCGCTACTTGCTGCTCAACGGCATCGGTGCTGCCATCTGGGCCATCGCGCTGGCAACCGCCGCTTACCACTTTGGCGCCGTGCTCGAAGGCTTGCTGGGCAACGTCAAGAAGTATGAGCTGTGGGTACTGGGTGCCTTGTTGCTGATCGGTCTGTGCCTGTGGGCCCGTCGCCGCTTCAAGAACGCGCGACAGGCCAGGCAGACCGCTCTCGAAGAAAAGAGCAAAGCCTGCGCCGACGTCAGCAACCCGCCAGCTGAGTGATGCGGTTTCTGCACACGTACAGGCCCATCACGCTCAACACCGTGTAACTGAACAGGCCGACCCAGCCCAATCCGCTGGCCGGCCACAGCCCCACCCAAGGGGCCAGCCATACCAGTGGCACATTCAGCGCCAGGCGCAGCCACTCAAGCCTCAACGCCCAGGGCCGGTTTTCCAGGCCCGCCCCCAATACAAACAACCCGAACGCCATGTAGCCCCATCCCAGCGTCAGTGCCTGGGCCGGTAGCATCTCGCCCAGATTCAGCAGATAACTGCCCAGCGCCACATACACCGTGAATTGCCCCGCGATATACAGCTGTTGGCGTAACGGCATTGGCACTTCGAATTTCTCGAACTGGCTCAACTGCGGTTTACTCATCGGGTACCTGGCCGCCACATCCGCCGGGCGCCAGCCCGTGGGCATAAACCAGATCCGCAGCTTGTCCTGCCAACGTTCAGCGCGTCGCGCATCGGCCAGTAACTGGCCATAGAACTGCCAATTGGCCCATAGCGGGTTCCAGCTCTGCAGAGGTGTGGTTACCCCGAAAATAACCGGTTCGGCGTCGTCCTCCTCCTGAAACGTGCCAAACAACCGATCCCAGAAAATGAACACCCCGCCGTAATTGCGATCCATATAGAGAGCATTTTGCGCATGGTGGGCCCGGTGATTGGAAGGCGACACAAAGAACCACTCGAACCAGCCCAGCTTGGGTACATGCCGGGTATGGACCCAGAACTGATAGAGCAGGTTAAGCGTCGCCACAGTGACAAACACCAGCAACGGCACGCCCAGCACCGCCATCGGCAGGTAAAAGATCCAGCCAAATACGAACCCGGTACTGGTTTGCCGAAGGGCCGTAGACAAGTTGTAGTCTTCGCTCTGGTGATGCACCGAATGCGCGGCCCACAGCACGTTGCGCTCATGCCCGAGGCGGTGGTGCCAGTAGTAGCAAAAGTCATAGAACACAAAAGCAAACAACCAGACCCACAGGCTGTCTTCGGGCAAATCAATGAGCGCCAGATATTTGAGCGCCAGCGCATAGGTGATCAAACCCACGCCTTTGGTCAGCAAGCCGGTGGTGGTCGACAGTACACCGGCGCTCAGGCTGCTGATGGTGTCTGCCAGGCGATAGGTGCGCATCCCGCGCCAGCGGTCGGCCAGAAGCTCCACAGCAATCAGCACAAAGAAAAACGGTACTGCATACAGAATCAGCTTCATGGCACACCCCGAGCGACGATCCATCAAGCGTAGGCCGACTTCGCACGAAACCCTATGGCATCAAGCGCCAAATCAGGCGACATTAACGCCATGAACAAGGAGACCGACATGACCACCAAAAAAGTTGCCGTCATTCTTTCTGGCTGTGGCGTCTATGACGGCGCAGAGATCCACGAAAGCGTGATCACCCTGCTGCGCCTCGACCAGCGCGGCGCCAAAGTGCAATGTTTTGCGCCCGACATTACCCAACTGCACGTCATCAACCACCTGACCGGCGAGCAGATGCCCGAAACGCGCAACGTACTGGTGGAATCCGCGCGTATTGCCCGGGGTGACATCAAGGATATTCGTGAAGCCAGGGTCGAGGACTTTGACGCTCTGATCGTGCCGGGCGGGTTTGGCGCAGCCAAGAACCTCTCCAGCTTCGCCACTGAAGGCGCCGCGTGCTCGGTTCAGGTGGATGTCCTGAACCTGGCCGAGGCCTTTGCGCAAGCGTGCAAGCCCATTGGCCTGATGTGCATCTCCCCCGCCATCGCCGCCAAGATTTATGGCCCGGGGGTGATCTGCACCATCGGCAACGACGCCGATACCGCCGCGGCCGTGATCAAAATGGGTGGCACCCACGAAGACTGTGAAGTGTCGGAGATTGTCGAAGACAAGGCCCGCAAACTGGTGAGCACCCCGGCCTACATGCTCGCGCAGTCCATCAGCGAAGCGGCATCCGGGATCAATAAAATGGTTGACCGCGTGCTGGAGTTGACCCAAAAGGCCTGATCAGCCTCGCGACAGCCGGGTCAGGATACGGTCCAGCGAGTTGGCGAACGCCTGTTTTTCGCGTTCGCCATACGCGCCCTGCCCGCCGCCCATCTGGCCTTGCTCACGCAGGTCGGTAAACAGATTGCGCACCGCCAGGCGCTCACCCATGTTCTGCGGGTCAAACTCCTTGCCCCGAGGGTCCAGCGCCGCCACACCCTTCTTCACCAGCCGGTCGGCCAGCGGCACATCGCTGCAAATCACCAGTTCACCGGGCACCGCGTGCTCCACCAGGTAATCATCTGCCGCATCCGGGCCACTGGGCACCACGATCAACTTGACCAGCGCGTACGCTGGCTTGATCTGACTCTGCCCCGCCACCAGCACCACCTCGAACTGACGTTTGAGGGCGAACTTGATGACTTGATCCTTGGCGGCCTTGGGGCAAGCGTCGGCGTCGATCCAGACACGCATGGGAGTAACTCCTGAA
>JBILYW010000414.1:0-4063 GCA_044377555.1 Pseudomonas sp. | reverse complement strand
ACTCTTGCGCGAGGCTGCGGCGCTTGCGAGGGAGGCGGGGTACGTCGGTCTGGTTATCCATGGTGAACATTTTTCTCGAATTCAAAGGGATCGGGAGCACTGATCATTAAAGCAGCTGAACAATCGGCCTGGCGGATCTGGACGCTGCACTGCACTGCCCCCGTATGGGCGCATGATAGCTCAAGCGAGTTGTACGATCACCTGCTGACCATCAATACCTTGTCTCCCCCTCCCCCGCTGCAGCCCCCAGCCGCAGCTGCTTTGCAAAAACAGGACACATAATTTCCCTACAGTATTCGCTGAGCCCTCCCGCACTGAACCCCGCTCTCGCTGATACGCATGCTGTTTCAGCTTGCCCACGCTGCCCAGCTCACTTCAGATAAAGAATCTTTAGCCATGCTGCGCCCCCACACACGCGAAAAAAGGCCCCAGGCCCGAACCATCCCCTCATCATTACGCACCGCAACCTCCATCCTGCCCCTGCTTTCCGGCCTGTGGACGTTCCCGGCACAAGCACTGGCGTACCACGAACAGGGGCGCTTGCACGACGCCGCCAGCTGGCACAGTGACGAGTTCAAGCTCAACTGGGGGCTGGGCGCCATTGGCGTGGATGCGGCCTATGCCCGCGGGCTCAGTGGCAGCGGTATACGCCTGGGCATTGTCGACACCGGCGTTGACCTGCGCCACGACGAATTCGCCGGCAAACCTCATTACGCGCTTCGCCTGGCAGATCCAGGGTGCGCAAGAGAGACGCTGCCCACCGATGCGTCAGATGGATGTTTTCTCAGCGATGGCGACCGGGCCAGCATCGAGTACAACGACTTGCCGCCGCAGGCTCTGGTCGCCCTGCAAGAGCTGGTGACCGACGGTGAACTCACCCAGCATGAGCTCACCCGGTACATCGACACGCTGGGTGCCCGGTACAGCGACCATGGCACCCACGTTGCCGGAACCATACTGGCCAATCGTGATGGCGCAGGCAGCCATGGCGTTGCCTATGCAGCCAGCCTGAGCACGGTGCGATCGTTCAGCAATACCTACAACTTCCTGCCGCCTGCATTTGACAGCATCCGGTTCATCGAGCCAGCGCCTCACGGGGCATTTACGGCCGCCTATGCCCGCCTCCAGGGGCAGAACGTGCGCGTCATCAACCACAGCTGGGGCTTTTCCACCAGGCTGGACACCGCAGAGCAACTGGATTCGGCCCTGCAAGGCATACGCTCAGGGCTAGGCGCCACACTTGCCCAGGGTTCACAAGGCACAGGGGTTTTACAGGTTTTCGCGGCGGGCAATGCCCGCGACCAGAACCCGGGCGAGTCCCCACAAACGGCCCCTTTTGCCGGCATGCTCGCCACGTTGCCCCGGGTCATGCCCGAGCTTGAGCCGTACTGGCTGAGTGTGGTCAATGTAAACCGCAGCCTTGGCCTTGAAACCGGCTCGATGCGCTGTGGTTACAGCATGGACTGGTGCCTGGCCGCCCCGGGTACCGAGGTCAGGTCCTCCACCGTCGGCGGCGAGATCGACGTCGAAAAACTCTATGACACAGACGGCGAAGTCAATGGATTCAGGACCGTTGCCGACCGTCCCGTCTTTGGCTATGCCACCTATGCCGGCACCTCCATGGCGGCCCCCCATGTCACCGGCGCGCTCGGTGTGTTGATGGAACGCTTCCCCTATTTGAGCAACCCGCAGATCCGCGATGTGTTACTGACCACTGCACACGACCTGGGTGAACCCGGGGTGGATGACGTGTATGGCTGGGGCCTGGTTGACCTCAAAAAGGCCATCGAGGGGCCAGGACAACTGCGCGTCGACACCGCTGTGCACATGGACCGCCGGGCCGGCGGCGCGATCGTCTGGCAAGGCGGCGCCCAGGATGACTGGCGCAACGACATCAGTGGCCCGGGCCGACTGGGCAAAACCGGTGATGGCTGGCTGCGCCTCAGTGGCGACAACCGCTTTGCCGGCGCGACCCTCAACGGCGGCATCCTGGAACTTGATGGCCACAACCGCCTCACCAGCGATATCAATGTCGCGGCCGGGTTATTGCGACTCAACGGTACCTTGCAGGGCACCGACCTCAACGTGACCGGCGGCAGCGCCCATATCAATGGCCGGCAAGCCGACGCCATTACCCGGGTTGGCGCTGCCGGCTTTCTGCGCGGCGACGGCACGCTGGCGGACACCCAAGTGCTGGGCACCATTGCACCCGGCAGTGAGCAGCACCCGCTGAAGGTCAACGGTGATTACCAGCAAGGCCCGGGGTCGACGCTGATCGCCACTGCGGGGAAAAACCCCGACACACCGGCGCTGCAGATCAGCGGCCAGGCCCGGCTGGAGGCCAGCACGCTGCGTCTGTCACCGACCCCCGGCGTACTCACGCTGGGCCAGCATTACCGCGTGCTGCAGGCCGAGGCGGGCATCGAAGGCGATTTCACCAGGATTGATCATCGGGGGTTCTCCCCCTTTCTCAGCTTCACCCAGACCCTCGACGCCCACACATTGGGGATTGATGCAGGCCGGGGCCTGCCACTGGCCTCAGCCGCCAATACCGCCAACCAGCGCGCCACGGCCAGTGCCGCCGACCGCCTGGCCATGCCCGAGCCGCTGGCGCAGCACCTGACCTCGTTGTTCCCCGGGCAAGCGCGACACGCACTGGACCAGCTCAGCGGTGAACTGCACGCCAGCACCCAGTCGGCAGTGATCGAAAACAGCCAGATACTGCGTGACGCAGCGCTGGCGGGCAGTTCACGGCAAGGCGTCTGGGTACAGCCGCTGCGTCAACGCGGGCGCCTGGACGGTGATCGCAATGCAGCGTCTGCCAGCCACCAGTATTCAGGCGTGCTGGTCGGTGCCGACCATGACTTCGAGCAGGGCTCCCGCGCCGGGGTGCTGCTGTCCAGCGGTCAAATCAGCGTGAAAAGCGCTGGTGGCAAAGCCGCCCTCGACAGCTACCAGATCGGTCTGCATGGAGGGCATGCCCGGGATGCCTTTGGGCTATACGGCGGCCTCACCTATGGCCAGCACCGGATACAGACCAAGCGGCACATCGGTTTTGCCGGGATCAATGAAAGCCTGTCCGGCGACTACCGCAGCCAGATCCGGCAGGCGTTTGTCGAGGGTAACTATCGCTTGGGCCAGGGCGCATGGGACTGGCAGCCGTTTGTGCAACTGGCCCATATCCGTAGCCGCAACGATGGCTTCAACGAGCGCGGTGGCATCAGTGCCCTGAAGGGTAAAAGCTCGACCAATAGCGTCACCCTGGCCACCGGCGGCGTGCGCTTCAAACTCGATATGGCCAAGACCCAGACCGGACCTGCCTGGTTGAGCTTCAACGGTGGCCTGGGCTACACCCGCACCAGCGGCGACCTGACCCCAGCGGTCGATGTCGCCTGGCAAGGCGCAAGCACGATGCACATCACCGGCGCGCCGCTGAACAGCACAGCGTTGCAACTGAACCTGGGAGCGCTGGCACGGCTCTCCCGCAACAGCTCAGTCAGCATGAACCTGAGTGATCAGCGCGGTGAACGTTCGCAAGAACGCAGCGTGTCGGCGCGGTATTTGTTTGAGTTCTGAAGACCGGGCGCAACAGCGACCGGTCTTTCTTCAGGCCAGCTGCGGTGTGGCCTGATCCTCCTGAATATCGCTCACGATAACCAGGTCGTCCGGGACCCAGATCAGGAACGGATCCTTGGCCGGCCGGTCGTCATAAGGCCGGGCGCCCTCTTCACCCGATTGACCGGCCCGTCTAAAGCCGTACACCTGGCGCCGTTCTACATGAATGCTCGGCGCCGCCCCTGCGCCACTGGAAGGCTCTATGTTCATGGCCTTCAAGGTGGCCAGCAAATCCTCAATAATCTGCTGTCGGTTGAGGGTGAACGCCGAAGCGAAGCAGCGCCAGAAACGCCAGCCCGCCCGCTCCAGAATACGTTGGCGGCGCATGTCGCTGTCCCAGCGATCCGGCCCGTGGAAGCGGTCGCCGTCGCACTCGATGGCCAGGCGGCTGTCGTTATCACCCTCAACCACCATGTCGATGCGATAAGCCCCCACGCCGACCTGGGGA
>JBILYW010000031.1:0-12155 GCA_044377555.1 Pseudomonas sp. | reverse complement strand
ACAGCACCTTCAGGCAACGTGACCCGTGGCAACTGCGCCAGCAACGGGTTGAGGTGCAGCAACTTGCGCGCCTTGCGCCACGTACCGTCCGGCACCACCAACAACAGTGGCAGGTCATCCCCTGGCGGGGCATGGGCAGAGATCAACTGCGCGTCATCCCCCGGAAACAACAGCCGCGCCCTGTACCCGGGCGGGTTGAGCAGCGTGGCCAGATCCTCAAACACCTCACCCACTCGCAACTCGGCGTTGGCCAAGCCCAATGCAGCCAGCCGCGCCGTGTTTAGCGCATGGTTGACCTCACTCGGGTGCTGCAACAGCAAGACCCGGGTACGGCTTTCAAGCTGTGGGATCAGTTCGCACAAGCAGTGAGTTTGCGGGCGCAAGCAACGAGGGCATTGGGCTCGGGACATGGTTGTAAAACTCTCGGTCAAGGTTTATGAAGCTGCGCTTTGAGCAAGTCGCGGAAGGTTTGAATCAGCGGTTCCCGGCTGCGGCCGCGGCGCACGATCATCGAAAACGGTGCTTGATAACCAAAGGTCGCGGGGAGCAGCACACGCAAGTCGCCCTTCTCCACCCACGGTTCTGCGTAGTGTTCGGGCAGATAGCCGATGTAAGCCCCCGAGAGCACCAGGATCAGTTGCGCCTCCATACTGTCGACCGTCGCCGCGCTGTGTTTGAAGCCATGGCGCGCCAGTTCGGCCTGGCTCCAGTACCCGCGCCCAACCATGCGCTGCTGGGTAATCACCGGCTCGGGGATGCGCCGCTCGCTGAACAAGGGATGGCGACTGCTGCAATACAGCCAGTGTTGCTCGCGATACAACGGTTGATAAAGCAACCCGCTCATACGCGTGGAAAACGCACCGATGGCCAGGTCCAGGCGATTATCCTGCACCCCGAGCTGCAACTCATACGGGCTCAGCACCGACAAATGCAGGTGCACGGCCGGGTGCTCCTGACTGTAGGCGCCAATGGCCTCGGCAAAGGGCAGCGCCTTGTCGTTGACGGTGGAGTCGATCACACCCAGGTTCAAGGTGCCGCGCAACTCGCCCTTGAGCGCCGCCGCGTATTGCTCAAAACCCTCCAGCTCGCCCAGCAGACGCAAGGTTTCCTGATGGAACAGCTCGCCTTTGCTCGTCAGGCTGAACCCGCCCCGGCCGCGATGGCACAGCACCAACCCCAGGTTGGCTTCAAGCTGGCTCATGTAGGTGCTGATGGCCGAGGTCGAGAGGTTGAGCGCCTGCTGGGAATTGGCAAAGCCCTGGTGCCTGACCACGCTGGCAAAGATTCGCAATAGTTTCAGATCGGGTAAAGCGTTGGCCATGGATGACTCACCTGATTGCGGGGACTGACCTTCCCACAGCCCAGCTGTGTGATTTTGAGACCAGAAGTTTAACCTCTTTAGTTTAGAAAAATCTGAACTAAGTATTTGCCCACAGGGATTCTTCCCGCCGCACACCTTTCGCAGAATCGAACGCCATAACCACAACAAACGACGAGGCTTATCCCGTGGACAAAATTCTTCATCAACCACTGGGCGGCAACGAAATGCCGCGCTTCGCCGGCATCGCCACCATGCTGCGCCTGCCTCACCTGCAGTCGGCCAAAGGCCTGGACGCGGCCTTTATTGGCGTACCGCTGGACATCGGCACCTCGCTGCGCCCCGGCACCCGCTTTGGCCCCCGGGAAATCCGCGCCGAATCGGTGATGATCCGCCCCTACAACATGGCCACCGGCGCCGCACCTTTCGACTCGCTGTCGGTGGCCGATATCGGCGACGTGGCGATCAACACCTTCAACCTGCTGGATGCAGTGCGCATCATCGAAGAGTCTTACGACGAGATCCTCGAACACGACGTGATCCCGCTGACCCTGGGCGGTGACCACACCATCACCCTGCCGATTCTGCGGGCGATCCACAAAAAACACGGCAAGGTCGGGCTGGTGCATATCGATGCACACGCGGATGTGAACGACCACATGTTCGGCGAGAAAATCGCCCACGGCACTACCTTCCGCCGCGCCGTGGAAGAAGGCCTGCTGGACTGTGACCGGGTCGTGCAGATCGGCCTGCGCGCCCAGGGTTATACCGCCGAAGATTTCAACTGGAGCCGCAACCAGGGCTTTCGCGTGGTGCAGGCCGAAGAGTGCTGGCACAAATCCCTGGCACCGCTGATGGCCGAAGTGCGCGAGAAAGTCGGTAATGGCCCGGTGTATCTGAGTTTTGATATCGACGGCATCGATCCGGCATGGGCGCCCGGCACCGGGACCCCGGAAATCGGCGGGCTGACCACCATTCAGGCGATTGAAGTGATACGCGGCTGTCAGGGCCTCGACCTGGTCGGCTGCGACCTGGTAGAGGTCTCGCCGCCCTATGACACGACCGGCAATACCTCACTGCTGGGCGCCAATCTGCTCTACGAAATGCTCTGCGTGCTCCCCGGCGTCGTGCATCGATAAGGACGTCTGCGCGGCACCATTAAAACGGTGCCGCCCACCCGTGCTGTGACTAGCTGCATCCATAAAAAAAATAATCGGAGATTCGCCATCATGGCTTTAGATCTACTGGTCGTCCTTATCTACGCAGCGGCAATGCTCGTGCTGGGTTACTACGGCATGCGCAAGGCAAAGACCCACGAAGACTATCTGGTCGCCGGGCGCAACCTGGGCCCCACGCTATACATGGGCACCATGGCGGCAACCGTACTGGGCGGCGCCTCAACCGTCGGCACGGTGCGCCTCGGGTATGTGCACGGGATTTCCGGCTTTTGGCTGTGTGCCGCACTGGGTTGCGGGATCATCGCGCTGAACCTGTTCCTGGCCAAGCCGCTGCTCAAGCTGAAAATTTTCACCGTCACCCAGGTGCTGGAGAAGCGTTACAACCCGATGGCCCGTCAGGCCAGCGCGGTAATCATGCTGGCCTACGCACTGATGATCGGCGTGACCTCGATTCTGGCCATCGGCACCGTACTGGAAGTGCTGTTCGGCCTGCCCTTCTGGATTTCGGTGTTGCTCGGTGGCGGTGTGGTGGTGGTGTACTCGACCATTGGCGGCATGTGGTCGCTGACCCTGACCGACATCGTGCAGTTTGTGATCAAGACCGTCGGCCTGATGTTCGTGCTGCTGCCCATCTGCCTGTACCGCGTCGGCGGCTGGGATGAGCTGGTGAGCAAGTTGCCCGCCTCGAACTTCAGCTTCACCAGCATCGGCTGGGACACGATCATCACCTACTTCATGATCTACTTTTTCGGCATCCTGATCGGCCAGGACATCTGGCAACGGGTATTCACCGCAAAAACCGCCAAAGTGGCCAAGTACGCGGGCACGTTCGCCGGTCTTTACTGCATCCTCTACGGCCTGACCTGCGCCCTGATCGGCATGGCGGCGCATGTGCTGCTGCCGGACCTGGACAACGTCAACAACGCCTTCGCCGCGATCGTTAAAGCCTCACTGCCGGACGGCATTCGCGGGCTGGTGATTGCTGCAGCCCTGGCGGCCATGATGTCGACCGCCAGCGCAGGCTTGCTCGCAGCCTCCACGGTGCTGACCGAAGACCTGCTGCCCAAGTTGCGCGGCGGCAAACAGTCGAGCCTCAACATCAACCGCCTGTTTACCTTGCTGACGGGGTTTGCCGTGCTGGGAATCGCACTGGTGGTCAACGATGTGATCAGCGCCCTCACGCTGGCCTATAACCTGCTGGTCGGCGGCATGCTGGTGCCATTAATCGGGGCGATTTTCTGGAAGCGCGCCACCACCGCAGGCGCCATTACCAGTATGGCGCTGGGGTTTGTCACGGCACTGGGGTTCATGTTCAAGGACGGCCTGGAAGCCAACACACCGATTTACTTCAGCCTGGCGGTGGCATTGATCAGCTTTGTAGTGGTCAGCCTGCTGGATCAGCGGCCAGTACCAGTGGCCAGCATCGCCTGACAAACACTTGCTTCTACGGGTGCGACGTCACATGTCGTACCCGTTTTTTTTTGAAATGCCCCCGCTGTATCTACTGCCTCATACAAACCAGAACACTAATACCCCGCCACTACAGCGCTTTATCGCTGCCAGCCAATCAGACCCTCAAACTACTCTTAAAAAGCGCCGACATGGGATGTCGCCGCACAACCTCAAGCACTTCCTGACATTAAATGGACTTAACCTCATGACCCACTTTAAAAAGTATCTGGCCTCTATTTTAGTGGCTACCGGCATGGCGCTGGCTGGCGTCAATGCTCAGGCAGATGTCACCACACTGACCTTCGAAATCATCAATAAGACGTCCGGACCGCTCAAACTCAATCGCTCGAGCTGGAATCTGTCGCTGACCGAGCCGGGGTTCTTTGATGTCGACCCGTTAAGCGAGCACTCATTTGAAGCCAACTACAGGACCAACTTCGGCTACCCCAGAAAAACCCCTGCAACACTTCGCGAAACCATTTCATATGCCAACGGCAATCGGGAATGCACCTTTACCACAGAGCTGAGAGTTACCCAGTCATTCGGCATGTTGAGGCCGACACTGAGCTCCACTCGGTCAGCCAGTGCATCCTCTACAGGTATGGATGATGTGAAGTGCGAGGCACGAATTACGGAGAAAACAGACACTGCGCCGCTCAATTACAGCGTGCGCTATAGCATGGGATAGGAGCAGTCCCGCGTATCGACAATCAAACTTTGCTTGCGCTCCTTCAGCCGCTGTCCCCGCCTTTTTTTGGGGTGGGGCACAGCGACTCGATTTGGAAGCCAGGATAGCCACTGGCGGGACGTCATTGCGATCTTCCGTGCCCGCATTGCTTGCGCAGCAATCACGTATCAGCTCAAATTTGCCTTGCTTACTTCCGACGAAAACTTTAAACCAAACATCCGGCGCAAAAATCCTGCAACCTGAAGAAAACAGCCCCAACGTCCATATTTCAAAAGCCCATCAACTGCGCAACAAATTGCGCACCAAAATGTGGATAACCCTGTGCATACATTGCTGTAGATCTTATATAACTTGACCTACAGGCAAGTGCGCAAGAAGTTGCACAGAATCGCGCAACTTCTTGCGCACTTTTTTTCTGTTTACTATGTATAGAATAGACTTTATTCAACTGGATTTACCTAACCATCTGTTAAATAAGAACTTCTAAAAACTGGCACGCAGCTTGATTACTCCATTGGTATCTGACAGGCAATTTCGCCCCCAGATACCTAATTTTCAACAAGGAGAACATCCATGGCTACGCCAGCGTATATGTCCATCACGGGGACCAAACAAGGTTTGATCACTGCCGGTGCTTTCACTGCCGACTCGGTCGGTAACACCTACCAGGAAGGCCACGAAGACCAGGTCATGGTTCAAGGCTTCAGCCACGAAGTGATCATTCCTCGCGACCCGCAGTCCGGCCAGCCAACCGGCCAACGCGTACACAAACCGGTAAAAATTACCAAAGTGTTCGACAAGTCCTCGCCACTGCTGCTGGCGGCGCTGACTTCCGGCGAGCGTCTGACCGAAATCGAAATCCAGTGGTTCCGCACCTCGGCTGCCGGCACGCAAGAGCACTATTTCACCACCAAACTTGAAGACGCGATCATCGTCGATATCAAGGACTACATGCACAACTGCCAGGACCCGTCCAACTCGCACTTTACGCACCTGGAAGACGTGGAATTCACCTACCGCAAAATCACCTGGACCCACGAAGTATCCGGCACTTCCGGCTCGGATGACTGGCGTACCCCAGTTGCAGGCTGAAACTGACTGGCTGTTTCACGGCATCAACCTTTTAAGCAGGTGATGCCGTTTATTACGTTTTGAGGTGGGCGTCGCATTGTCTTTGTGTCTGCTCTCCCAGATGAGGATAAGCGTATGTTCGCGCCAGCCAATGCTGTGCACTTCAGGTTACAGATCCCCTATATTCGTAACGACTTCAAGGTATTGGCCTTCAAAGGCACTGAGGCCATCAGCCGCTTGTATGCGATCCAGGTTGAACTGGTCAGCGAGGCCCCTGATTTCGATCTGGAGAGCCTGCTCAGTCAGCCGGCTTTTCTCCAGTTTGGCCTGAATGGGGAAGGTATTCATGGGCGGATCGAAGATGTGTTCGTGGCCGAGGCCGGTAAACGTCTGACACGGTATCACCTGACCTTGGTACCTGCTCTGCACTATTTGCAGTTCAGCCAGAACCAGCGGATTTTCCAGCATCAGACGGTGACGCAAATCATCGGCCAAGTCCTCAACCGACACGGCATCCAGGCCGACGCCTATACCTTCCATGTCAACACCAACCCAGAGCGTGAATATTGCACTCAATACGGGGAAAGCGACTTCGAGTTCATCCAGAGGCTGTGCAGTGAAGATGGCATTTCGTGGCACCACCAGCACAGCCAGGATGGCCATCAGTTGGTTTTCACTGACGACCAGACCTATTTTCCCAAGTTGGGGGACACACCGTATCAGCAAGGCTCTGGCCTGGCCGCAGATCACCCGGTCGTCAGCCAGTTCTCCATGCGTTTCAGCACCCGCACCAGCACGGCCACGCGACGGGGTTATGATTTAAAACGCCCAAGCCAGTTGC
Source organism: Pseudomonas sp. (assembly GCA_044377555.1). GTDB lineage: Bacteria > Pseudomonadota > Gammaproteobacteria > Pseudomonadales > Pseudomonadaceae > Aquipseudomonas. Next base: position 5,607 of record JBILYW010000031.1, on the reverse strand, counting down.
TCGAAAGTCAATTTACCGCCGAGTTCAGTCCTGCTCTCGAAGACTACCGTTACCCGGTGCTGCACGAGAATGAAAAGCTCGGCAAACAGATTGCCCGGCAGGCCCTGGAGCGGCACCGTACCGACTACCAGTTGGTAGAGGGCAAAAGCGACCAGCCAACCCTGCGCAGTGGCCACTTCTTCGACCTGACCGAACACCCGCGTCAGCAGTGCAACGATTTGTGGTTATTGCTCAGTGTGACGCACTCGGGCAAGCAACCTCAGGTACTTGAGGAGACAATCACCAGCGACGTCAAGTCCGAAGACGGCTTCACTCAAGGTTACCGCAATGCCTTCAGCGCGATCCCCTGGGACGTGTTCTACCGGCCACCGCTGGTCACGCGTAAATCGGTATTGGTCAGTCAGACTGCCCGAGTCACCGGTCCAGCAGGGGAAGAAATCTTTTGCGATGAGTACGGGCGGGTCAAAGTCGAGTTCCATTGGGACCGCGCCGAGCTGGGCAGTGACAAGAGCAGTTGCTGGTTACGGGTGTCATCCAGCTGGGCGGGAGACAGTTTCGGTGCGGTAACCATCCCGCGTATAGGCATGGAAGTGGTGGTGACCTATCTGGAAGGTAATCCTGACAATCCGTTGATTACGGGGTGTGTGCCTAACAAGATCACGCCTGTGCCGTACTCCTTGCCCGCGAACAAAACCAAAACGGTCCTGCGAAGCCACAGTTCGCCGCACAGTGGCGGTTACAACGAACTGTCGATTGAAGACCGTGCGGGGCAGGAAAAGATCCACCTGCGTGCTCAGCGTGACATCGAACAGGTGATCCTCAACGACAGCGACACCAAGATCGGTAACGACCGCAGCGAGCAAATTACTCGCGACAGTCACAGCCTGATCAGTAATGACCGCTTTGAGCAGGTGGACAACAACAGTTCCAGCTTGATCAAGGGTGACGAACTGCACACCACCCAAGGTCTGCGTAACACGGTGATCGGTGGTAACGAACTGGTCAGCATCACCGGTAACAGCAGCACTACGGCTGACGGTACGCTCGTGATTCAGGCCGGTACACAAGCCCATGTCACAGCTGCCAACGTGGTGATCAACGCCGGAATGAGCTTGACGCTCCAGGCAGGAGGTCAGCACATTGTCATCACCGCAGGCGGAATTTTCAGCAGCGTGGCCATCGTCCAGGGAGGTGCGCCCGTAGCAGGTATTCCTTCGCTTCAAGCCGTACAGGCTCTAGTCAGTGCACCACAGGCGATTATCGCTAATCCGCTGTCCATCTTGACCGCAGCCAAACAGCAAGCGGCGGACTACTGCCCGCTCTGCGAGGCCTGTCGCGATGGCCTGTGCAGCATTGGAGAGAGTGCATGAATACGCTTGAGCAATGGCTACAGGAACAAACCAAGCAGGGACGACACCTCTACTTGGTGTTGGACTCTGATGGCCAACTCGCCGAACGCAATGCGTTGGTCAGCGAGCTTGGAGTCGACCAGTACCGCAATCTGTATATTGGTACACCTGCTGACTCCCTGGCGAACGTTGCACCCTACCTCTTTCACTTAGACTCGGTAGAACATCCGGCCCTTCAGGCACTGCTCAATACACCAGACCGTGACTGGGGCTGGTTTGCAAGCGCCGACAGTCCCGATCTCGATCTGATCGCCACACACTGGCAGAATCGCCTGGTGACGGGTGAGCGGCCGAACCAGGTGCTTTATCGCTTTCACGATAACCGCGTGCTTGCCCGTGCACTGGCCTTTCTGCAACCCGAGCAGCGCCCGGCCTACCTGGGCCTCATGGCCAGCGTGTGCTACTGGCTGGCTGAGCAGTGGACGGCCACCGAGAACCCTGATCCCGGTGTTCATCCCCTGCCAAGAGACCCGGCCTGGTGTCATACCCCTACGCCAGAAGCCACATTCAAGCGCATACAGTTCGACAATGTGCGTCGTTATCTGGTCCGCGAACACACCGATCAATTGCTCGAACTGGCCCGCCAACAAGATATTGATACCTGGCTACGTGGCCAGCTCGACCTCGCACACACTTGGGGTTGGCAAAAACCCGAAAACATTCATTTTTTGCTGACACAAAGCTTGCAGGCACCGGGCTACTCACCACCGAAAAATTGTCTACCACAGCCAAACGAAACTCCGCTGATGCACTTTGAGCGGGCTTTTCAGCAAGCGCTGTATTGGCAGGGAGATGCTCCCCTATGAAACATCTCATTCGCAGCTTTTTCCTGGGCAGTTGCCTACCCCTGGCCCTCGGCTGTTCCGCCACTGGCAAGCCCAACACCTTTACCTTTACCGCCGACTTGCCACCGGGCTTTGCCTATGTCGCGACCGTCAGTTACGTGCCTGTCGCCGGCCAAACCTGCAACCTGGGCAAACGTGACAACTTGAAACCGCAGTTCAACCGCGAATGGCAGACCGAATACCAGCCTGATGCGAAGATTGAAATACGCCGCACCCGCAAAGGCTGTGAGTTGGTGCTGAACAGCATAGAGCTTGAAATCAACGCGGCGTACGGAAAAGACATCGGAGACTCTGGCGGTGATTCCGGGTTTATCGCAGTACGGGATTATCTCGACGCTCACGACAAGGGCACCTTCAATGCTGCCGGTGAAAGCCAGTTTTCCGGGCAGTGTCAGTGGTTTTTCCGGACCTCGGGAGGCTTGCGTCGCATTGTAAAAATCCTCTACTGCAAAAGCACCGACGCCCAGGGCAATGTCACCAAAGGTCGTCCGTTTGCCGCGTACACCCTCGATCAACTGCCGGGTAAAACCGTGAAGCTGAAGATCAAGCTGGCTGATGAGGAAGAACCCTACATGGGGGATACCTGGGTCAAGGTGCCTGGGGGCTGGAAACGTTGCATGGGCAAGGGGTTTGAAGATCAACATGCGTTCTGTTACGGAAATTACACAGACTTCAGCACCTTCAAAATGCCCGATGGTCGCAACTGCAGCATTTACCCAGGCTGCACCGAAAACAAGGAGGTGACCCCATGAGCCTTGATTCCCTAAAAGACAGTGACAAACCGTCCTTTGACGGACGTATCCATACCTGCCCGCTGCGCGGACACTCGACCAGTTTTCAATTGGTGGATGAACAGGGTGACGGCAAACCCTATGCAGGCTTGGCGTATGTGGTCACCGATTACGAAGACGTTGTCTACACCGGCAAGCTGGACGCCACTGGTTCCGGCAAGGTGGATAACCATTATTGTGGCCCGGTGGTGCTGAAACTCAATCAGCCTTACCAAGGAAGTAACGATGGCTACAGCGAACTAATGCGCCGTAAGCATTACCCCCTGCCTATCACTGAACTCCAGGTGCGGGCCGAAAAAACTCGCTTTCGGCATAAATCGGGGGTACGGACTCACTCAAATCCAGCCAGGGGCAAAGACGACAGCTACTATCAGGTTGAGGTACGTGAACTGGTGGAGTTTTACGCGCACTTGCCGCCGCTGGTTAAACGTAACGCCCCCCCAAACTCCCATGTATTTTCGTTATTTCGACCGGCGTTGCAGGCAAAAAACTCTAAAGCCCAGCAGACCGGCTTTTTGGATGGAGGGAAGAACGTTGTCGTCACGCCAAATGATTTAGCCATGGCGGAGCTGGGGTTTGCGCCGCCTGCACGCACACCACGAGGTGTCGCCCTGATGCCGAACCGGCACACCGTGCTGGAGGTGCGTCCACTGCGCGCCCTGCGCCCAATGCTATCGCCAAGCAATGATTTCTGCGCGCTCAACCTCTACCAACTGGCGCTGATGTCGACGCTGAGTTATAGCGACTTTGCTCAGCAACCCAGCTTCCATCCGGTAGAAACCGACACAGTAAGCTTTCCCTTGCAGCCGAGCATCGGTAATTGGTTTGCTGATGCTCTACCAAAATTTGACGAGCTTTGGCAGGTCGACGCGGCGCAGGCAGGAGAAAAAGCGTATTACCCGTTGTATGAGGAGGTGCCGTACTCCAAGCGCTTGGAAGTGGTGCCCTTCGACCCAGAACTGTACTCGGAAGTTAATAGCCCAAGCCTGGGTGAAAAACAGGAAAATCCGGCCAGTATTCACTGCTTTGACGACAGTACAACTGACGAGGGCACCGATACCCAAGCCTTCATTACTCACCACGATGCGCTGATTTTGATCTCTATACGGGGCACCGCTGGTGGGGCTGATGCGCTGCGCGACATGGATGCGACTCAGGTGCCCTTTGGAAAATGGCCTGGCAAAGTGCATAACGGATTTTATGGCGCGGCCAAGGTGGCCTACCGTTTTGTGACGCGTTACCTGGATAGGTTTTACAGCGGACAAAAGCTGGTCATCACCGGGCATAGTCTGGGCGGGGCGATTGCCTTGATAGTGTCCGAAATGCTTCGACGTCGACCGGATTTCACTTATGACATTGTGCTTTACACCTACGGTGCCCCACGAGCCGGTGACAAAGTCTTCGCTGAGGGGGCTAAGCCCCTGATGCACCACCGCATAGTCAACCACAACGACCCGGTGCCAAGCGTTCCATCGACATGGATGAATACGTCCACCAAGCGGGAGTACATCGCACAGGGTGTCGTGACGGTGCTGAACCCGGCTGTCGGGGTGTCATGGTTTGTGTTGGGCATGATAAATATCTTCGGCGAGCCCTACGCTCACCACGGCAAACTGCGACACTTTATGCCGGTCTACTTTAAAACAGGCGTGAAGTCCTCAATCCTCTGGAAGCCAGGTTGCAGCACCATCAACGATCACGGCTGTGCGGTAGCGCTGAAGGCAACTGACGGCCTGCCCGATCGCGGCTCATTCCTGAGACAAGTAATTGATAATGCCGACCACAAAATGGTCGTCAGTTACATTCCAAACTGTTGGGCTAGCCTGCGCCGCTGGCAGGATGCTCAGACGTCCAACTGTTCATTGGTGACTGACGATGAGTTTAAACAGGTGGATGATGCATTGAAGAATGCCAAGCGGCAATTACTCACCTTGGAGAGCCGCCTGGCTGCAAGCCCTGAAAAATATAAAGATACGAAAGCGGCGGAGAAGGCCGCTCTTCAGCAGGAATTCGACAACATCGAAACTACGCGGACGCGACTGGGCAAATTACGGGCTTACCGTATCAGCGAAGCCGATGTATATGGTGTATTCGCGGGACTGCCCGAACTGATCGAGGAGAGTTTTCCTCGGTGGAAAGCTCATCCGCAGAACAGTAGCCAGGAACAACTGGCAATGTCCCCGCCAGCAGCCGACGATGATGAGCGGGCGATAGCAGCCATTACAGGAGGGCGCTTTAGAGGAGCCCCCTACACTTTGGATATCGATTCGATCATTTAGGGCCTGCCCGTTTCATTGCGCCCGCGCAATGAACAGCAACCGCCCAGACCAACCCATAATTGAGGGGCTGTTCAGACTGTCCCTTTTTTCGCCCCTCCCTGGCCTTTTCAACGGCCAAGGATCAGAAGAAAAAAGCAGCCAAAATACGTGCAGCGAAAACGTGCCCTTAACGGCGACGTTGCGGACGACGACGCGGTTCCTGGACAGGAATAGGCACAGGTTGCAGTGGCGGCTCGATCAGGCCAAGTGCAACACCAACGTCATGGAGCCAGGTTTGCAGTTT
>JBILYW010000413.1:0-4067 GCA_044377555.1 Pseudomonas sp. | reverse complement strand
CCACAATCGAAAAAAACTCCAGAAACTCGTCATGGGGCGACGAAACCATGGAATAAGCGCGCCACACCGTGCTGCCGTCGGCCTTGGTCACCCCCAGCCTGGCAAATTGACCCGCGCGAAAACGAAAGCCTGCGTCGCGGGTGGTGCGCAATGTAAACAGGCTGGGGGTCAGGGGGGTGACATCGGTCAGCGTCTGCTGGGTGAATTTTTCTGCGCTGGCAGTCATGGGACACTCCAATGGCGAATGGCCCTAGTGTCGCGCAAAGAGCCCCGGAGAAACACCGATGGTTTGTGGTGGCTTTGCGGCAGACTGTCGCCCTGCAAATGCGGGCCCAAAACGCAACAACTGTAATAGTTAATGCAAACAGTTCCGACACAGCCACTATTTACAACTGCACAACCGCTATATATACGCGACCAAAAAGTACAATCAAACACACTCTTAATATGATCTTCTGCATATTTAAGCAATCGCCCCGCCGCCCATAGATAATATTTACTTATTAAGTATTTAGTATTATTTGAAGTGACAACTAAAATTACCTACTAGGATACCCGCAACTCCCCCAGTAACTTCAAGGTCGCAGGAGCGCCTCATGACCGCTCACCATACAATCAGCTTCAACCAGTACGTTGCTTGCAGTAGCGAGACAGAGTTACGTTCCTACACACTCAAACGGATAGAAGGCTATGGCTTCGACTATTTCTTTTTCCGAATGATTCCTAGGCTCGGAAATGTCGTAACGCACAGCAAGGTAATAACAAACTATCCAAAAGATTACATTGAGCGGTATGAGAAAGGCCCTTCGTCGAAAGCAAACCCGCTCGTGGCTCACTGCCAGCTTTCTATCGTGCCTATCATTTGGAGCCCCTACGTTTTTCGTGAAGTTCCAGAGTTGTGGAAAGCGGCACAAACCTGTGGGCTGACCTATGGGTGGTCGCAATCGGTCCACGACCCCAATGGCGTTGTAAGCATGTTGAGCCTTGCCAGGAAAGATCCCCCTCTCACCGAAAATGAGTTCGCGGACAAAGTCGCCAACGTCTTGTGGCTATGCAACCAGCTGCACGCTGCCATGCTCGAACGCACCCACCTGCGCCACAACCTGGAGACACATATCACCCGCTTGTCCTGCCGGGAGATCGAAATCCTGAAGTGGACAGCCGAAGGCAAAATAGCCGCCGACATTGGTACGATCCTGAGCCTGAGCACCCGCACCGTGAACTTTCATATCAGCAGTGCCATCAGAAAGCTGGGGGCAAACAACAAGACGTCTGCTGTGGTCATGGCGGCCAAGTCCGGCCTGCTGTAAGCCGGCACTGCCACGTGCCGGACAAACGCATCAGGTAATCTGCTGCAAAAAAAAGTAAAATCACGCCCACCTGTAAAACCCACGGATTCCTCTGTTAGCCAGCCCCCCCTCAAGGGCCGGGCCATGCAGTTGCCGATTCCTCAGAGTTTGTATAAATGCCTGTGCTAGAAAGCCCCTTCGCCCAACTTCGCCTGATCCGCCAACCCGAGCAGCAGAACGAGCCCTTGCAGGCCTTCGATGCGGCGGATGAGTATTTGCTTAATCACTTGGCCGAACAGGCGCTGCCCGCGAACAGCCGGGTGCTGGTGCTCAATGACAGTTTTGGTGCCCTGGCCGTCAGCCTGGTCGGCACCCAGCGTGTCACCAGCAGCAGCGACTCCTTCCTCGCCCTGCAGGCGCTGGAAAAAAACCTGACGCTCAATGGCCATGCTTACGATGCAGTTTCGATCATCCCTGCCAGCGAACCGTTGGTCGGCCCCTTCGACTGCGTACTGATCCGCGTGCCCAAAACCCTGGCGTTGCTCGAAGAGCAGCTTATCCGCCTGCAGGGCCAGCTGACGCCGGGCGCGCAGGTGATCGCAGCTGCCATGGTCAAACACTTGCCACGTGCCGCAGGTGATCTGCTGGAGCGTTACATCGGCCCGGTACAAGCTTCGCTGGCGGTAAAAAAGGCTCGCCTGCTGATTGCAACGCCGCAGGCCCTGGGGCCATTTACCTCCCCGTACCCTTCGCGCTACCGCCTGGACAAGCCCGCCATCGAGCTGCTCAACCACGCCAACGTGTTTTGCCGCGAAGACCTGGATATCGGCACCCGGGCATTCCTGCCTCACCTGCCAGCAAACCTGGGGTCGGCACGAGTTGCAGACCTGGGCTGCGGCAATGGGGTGCTGGCCATTGCCAGTGCGCTGAACAACCCGCAGGCGCAATACACTCTGGTTGATGAGTCCTTCATGGCGGTGCAGTCCGCCCGCGAGAACTGGCAGGCCGCGCTGGGTGATCGCGAGGTCATTGTGCGGGCCGATGACGGCCTGGCAAGCCAGGCGCCGGACTCTCTGGACGTGGTGCTGTGCAACCCGCCATTTCACCAGCAACAGGTGGTAGGGGACTTTCTGGCCTGGCGCATGTTCCAGCAGGCGCGTGAAGCGCTGGTGGTCGGCGGTGCGCTGTACATCGTGGGTAATCGCCATCTGGGTTACCACAGCAAGCTGGCCAAGCTGTTTCGCGGTGTCGAGCAAGTCGCCGCCACGCCAAAGTTCGTGATTCTCAAGGCGCGCAAGTAAGCACACCCAGCCCACACAATAAAAAACCCTCCGAAGAGGGTTTTTTATTGTCTGACCATCAGTGGGTTTTCATACCGGCCGCCGTCATGAACAGGCGAATCAGCCAGGCAAACACGCCCAGGCTCGCCACGCTGGCGGTCCAGATCACCAGCAGCCAGCCGATACGTTGCCATAACGGCTTCTTCTCGCACTCTTGCACGTCGTGTAGATAATCCTTGCCAGCCATGTTCAGGCCTCCTCTTGGGGAAAAGGCTGTGGCCCTCAGGCCACAGCGGCAGTTGCTACTAGTGATAACCGTCTTCGTGGGTGACCTTGCCGCGGAACACGTAGTAGCTCCAGAAGGTGTAACCCAGAATGAACGGGATGATGAACAAGGTGCCCACCAGCATGAAGCCCTGGCTTTGCGGCGGTGCAGCGGCTTCCCAGATCGAGATCGAAGGCGGGATGATGTTCGGCCACAGGCTGATACCCAGACCGCTGTAGCCCAGGAAGATCAGTACCAGGGTCAACAAAAACGGCGTGTAGTGAGCCTTGCGCGCTATCGCCTTGAGCAGACCGTACATCGTCACCAGCACCAGGATCGGAACCGGCAGGAACCAGAACAGGTTCGGCAGCGTGAACCAGCGCGCGGCAATGTCGGTGTGCGCCAGGGGTGTCCACAGGCTGACGATACCCATCAGCACCAGCACGGCCAGCGCCAGAGGGCGGCCCAGCTTGTGCATGCGCTCCTGCAGATGACCTTCGGTCTTCATGATCAGCCAGGTGCAGCCGAGCAACGCATAGGCCACGATCAGCGCGATGCCGCAGAACACGGTGAACGGCGACAGCCAGTCCAGCCCGCCCCCTGCGTATTCTCGATTAACCACCGGGATGCCATCAATGAAGGCCCCCAGCGCCACGCCCTGAAAGAAGGTGGCCACGAGCGAGCCGCCAATGAAGGACTTGTCCCAGATATGGCGTTTTTCCGGCCGCGCCTTGAAGCGGAACTCAAAGGCCACGCCGCGAAAGATCAAACCCATCAGCATCAGCATCAGGGGCAGGTACAGCGCCGACAACACCACCGAATAGGCCAGCGGGAAGGCGCCAAACAACGCCGCACCACCCAGTACCAGCCAGGTTTCGTTGCCGTCCCAGACGGGAGCAACCGTGTTCATCATCACATCGCGGTCACTCTCGCCCTTGATAAAGGGGAAGAGGATGCCGATCCCGAGATCGAAACCATCCATGACCACGTACATCATGATCCCGAAGATGATGATGATTGCCCAGATAAGTGGCAGATCAATACCCATGACTCAATTCCCCTTAGTCAGGCTGTCGCTGTGGCCTTCATCTGTACCCTCATGGGCAGCAGACAGAGGACGGGCAGGCGTGCGTTGCTGGCCTGGGCCACCGTGGGTGTCGTCATCGCCTTCGTGAGTGATCGGGCCCTTGCGTACCAGACGCATCATGTAGCCCAGGCCCACACCGAACAGCG
>JBILYW010000412.1:0-4073 GCA_044377555.1 Pseudomonas sp. | reverse complement strand
CCGTTTCGATCTCGCCGGAAGTGGGCGCATTATAGGCCAATAAAATGCGCCGTCCAGTACTAATCTCAGTTTATTCAGCTTTTAGCGTGATCCGGGCAAAAGCCTTCTTGCCAGCCTGGCAAACATGAGTCGAACCCAGTGCATATATATAGGTGCGATCAACAACATCACCATCTATACGCACACCACCCGACCCAAGCAGATCTCGCGCCACCGCTGAGTTCTTAACCAGACCTGCCTTATTAAGGACAGCAGCAATCGGCATATCCTCAGTAGCAGTCAACTCAATTTCAGGAAGATCATCAGGCAGCTCGCCATCCTTCATCCGGTTACCAGCGCCACGATGAGCATTGGCTGCCGCTTCTTCACCATGGAATCGAGCCACAATCTCTTCAGCCAGCTTGATCTTGATATCGCGCGGGTTTGCCCCTGCCTCGACTTCAGCCTTGAAGGCGCTGATCTCCTCCATCGAGCGAAAGCTAAGCAGCTCGAAGTATCGCCACATCAGCGCATCCGGAATAGACACCAGCTTGCTGTACATCACCCCCGGCGCCTCCTGGATACCTACATAGTTGCCCAGAGACTTGGACATCTTCTTGACGCCATCCAGCCCTTCAAGCAAAGGCATGGTCAAAATGCACTGGGGCTCCTGACCGTAGCCGCGCTGCAGCTCGCGCCCCATCAGCAAGTTGAACTTCTGGTCCGTACCACCCAGCTCAACATCCGCCTTCAATGCAACCGAGTCATACCCCTGCACCAGCGGGTAAAGAAACTCATGGATCGCGATCGGCTGATTCGTGGTGTAGCGCTTATCAAAGTCATCGCGCTCAAGCATGCGAGCAACGGTGTATTGGGATGTCAGGCGAATGAAGTCTGCAGGCCCCATCTGATCCATCCAGGTGGAGTTGAACGCAACCTCGGTTTTAGCCGGATCAAGAATCTTGAAGACCTGAGTCTTATAAGTTTCAGCGTTTTCGAGCACCTGCTCACGCGTCAACGGTGGACGGGTTGCACTCTTGCCACTCGGATCACCAATCATCCCGGTGAAGTCACCGATTAGAAAGATCACCTGATGACCCAATTCCTGGAACTGGCGCAACTTATTAATGAGTACGGTATGACCCAAGTGCAGATCAGGCGCCGTGGGGTCGAATCCGGCCTTAATACGCAACGGCTGACCGCGCTTGAGTTTCTCGACCAATTCAGACTCGACCAGTACCTCTTCGGCACCACGCTTGATTAGCGCTAGCTGCTCTTCAACCGACTTCATATCAGACCCGTAAGGCTCAAATTCAAAGGGAACCAACCATACAAGATCAGAGACTAATTACAAGTTCTGGCCGGCATACGGCGTCTATCAGCGCGCGAACAGCTCGCGGGCTTGCTTCAAGGGCGATTTGGTTATATTTTATACAGTTATTTCATATTCATTGTGCCAGTCATCTTTTCCAATTCATCCTTTATCTCAAAGTCAAAATCATCTATGACCAGTCAACCGCCTAAAGCGCCACCGCTTTATCCGAAGACCCACCTGCTTGCCGCAAGTGGTATCGCCGCTCTTTTAAGCTTGGCCCTGCTGGTATTCCCCTCCAGCGAAGTAGAAGCCAAACGAACGACTCTAAATCTGGAGCTGGAAACCCCTGCTGAACAACTGACACAAGATCAAGACGCTGCTGAGCTCGTTCAAGCCACAAATGAAGCTAATCCATCGCCATTTGCCCAGATTGAACAACAGGACAATGCCCCGGTAGAGACCGCCAAAACCGAACCCGAGCTTGGCCCCAGCCACCGCGAAGTGATCGTCAGCAAGGGTGATACGCTTTCAACCCTGTTCCAGAAGGTAGGCCTGCCAGCGACCTCCGTGCATGAGGTACTGGCCAGCGACAAACAAGCCAAGCAATTCAGCCAGCTCAAGCACGGCCAGAAGCTCGAGTTTGAAATGAGCCCCGATGGCCAACTGAGCAGGCTGCATAGCCAGGTCAGTGACCTTGAGACCATTACCCTTAACAAAAGCGCCAAAGGCTATACGTTTCGCCGCATCACCGCACAACCGACCATGCGCTCGGCCTATGTACACGGCGTGATCAACAGTTCGCTGTCTGTGTCCGGCCAACGTGCAGGCCTGCCACACAGCATGACCATGGACATGGCCAAGGTGTTTGGTTATGACATCGACTTCGCCCAGGATATCCGTCCGGGTGACCAGTTCGAAGTGATCTACGAGCAGAAAGTAATCAACGGCAAGACCGTCGGTACTGGCAACATCCTTTCTGCGCGCTTCACCAACCGCGGCAAAACTTTCACCGCCGTGCGTTATACCAACAAACAAGGTGTCAGCAACTACTACACCGCCGATGGCAGCAGCATGCGCAAGGCATTCATCCGTACACCGGTAGACTTTGCCCGCATCAGCTCACGCTTCTCTTCTGGCCGCAAGCACCCAATCCTGAACAAGATCCGCGCCCACAAAGGTGTGGATTACGCAGCACCGCGCGGTACGCCAATCAAGGCAACCGGCGATGGCAAAGTGCTTCTGGCAGGCCGTCGTGGTGGCTACGGCAACACCATCATCATTCAACACGGCAACACCTACCGCACGCTTTACGGGCATATGCAGGGCTTCGCCAAAGGCGTTAAAACCGGCGGGTCCGTAAAACAAGGACAAGTGATTGGCTACATCGGCACAACCGGCCTTTCAACCGGCCCGCACCTGCACTACGAGTTCCAGGTTAATGGTGTGCACGTTGACCCACTGGGCCAGAAACTCCCGATGGCCGACCCGATTGCAAAAGCCGAGCGCACTCGCTTCATGCAACAGAGCCAGCCGTTGATGGCGCGCATGAACCAGGAGAAGGCCACTCTCCTGGCCTCGAGCAAGCGCTAAGCAATGGCCCTCTATATAGGTGTGATGTCCGGAACCAGCCTTGACGGTATGGATATTGCCCTTATAGAAATGGGGGCTGGCATCACGCTGCTCGCCACCCATTACATCCCCATGCCGAATGCCCTGCGTAACGAGTTGCTTGGCTTGTGCGCCAGCGGCCCGGATGAAGTGGCTCGCTGTGCAATTGCCGAAAACCACTGGGTCAAACTGGCGGCACAGGGCGTGAACACGCTCCTGGCACAGCAACATCTATCCCCGGCAGATATCCGCGCGATTGGCAGCCATGGCCAGACCATACGGCATGAACCCGCCCGGGGCTTTACGGTGCAGATCGGCAACCCTGCACTCTTGGCAGAACTGACCAGTATCTGCGTCGTCGGCGATTTCCGTCGTCGCGATGTGGCTGCCGGAGGCCAGGGCGCCCCTTTGGTTCCGGCTTTTCATGAAGCCTTGTTCACCGATAACCGTGGTAACAGAGCAGTACTTAACGTAGGCGGTTTCAGTAACTTAAGCCTGATAACAGCTACAGCGCCCGTTGCAGGGTTCGACTGCGGCCCGGGTAATGTCCTGCTGGATGCCTGGATACTGGAAAAGCGCGGCGAACTCTATGACCGTAACGGTGACTGGGCTGCAAGCGGCAAGGTTGAGCCTCTGTTGCTCAATGCCCTGCTCAGCGATTCGTTCTTCCAGACCAAGGGCCCAAAAAGTACAGGCCGTGAGGTGTTCAACCTCGCATGGCTGAAACAGCATCTGTTCAGCCTGCCTGCTTTCCCTGCCGAAAACGTCCAGGCAACCCTGCTGGAGCTCACAGCGCAGACCATCGTGCAGTCCCTGCAGGCAGCCCAGCCAAACACGGACGAGCTGCTGGTGTGTGGTGGCGGCGCCCACAACGCGGCCTTGATGGCCCGCCTCGAAAATTTGCTCGCTCCAGCCCGGGTGAGCAGCACACAGGCCAAGGGCGTTGATCCCGACTGGGTAGAAGCAATGGCTTTTGCATGGCTTGCCCACTGCTGCCTGGAAAGCATCCCCACCAACCGCCCCAGCGTTACCGGCGCACGCGGACTTCGCGTACTGGGCGCGATCTACCCCGCCTGACTTTCCCCATCAAAAGCCACACAGCAAAACGCCGCGAATCTACGCGGCGTTGAGTTTGAAGCCTGTGCGCTGCAATCAGATAGAGAACGACGAG
>JBILYW010000411.1:0-4076 GCA_044377555.1 Pseudomonas sp. | reverse complement strand
ACGCATTTGCCGTGACGGGCATAACGCAGCATCAGGCGATGAATAAACGCTTGCGGGGTAGAGCGACACCCCCCGCGCTTGCCCACCGCAATCACCCGGGCCATCGGGCAGTGTTCCAGCACTGCGTCATTGACCAGATCGTCAATCAGCACCACATCCGCTTCGCGCAGGGCGCGTACGGCCTTGAGCGTCAGCAGTTCCGGATCACCCGGGCCCGCACCTACCAGCCAGACTTTTGCACTCATAGTGATTTCCTTACGCGATGACGGTGATCGGCTGCGCCTGGGCAACCAGCAGACGCTTGATTTCCGGAAGGCAGGAGCCGCATTGCGTTCCACAGCCCAATGTATTTTTCAACCCCTGCAAGTCCAGCCCCTGGCCGATGCCTGCACACACGGCGCTCTGGCTGACGTTCTTGCAGTTGCACACAACCCTGTTGCCACCGGCCGGTGTATCGACGTTGCCGGGTGGCGCGCTCAGCGGTGCCAGCAGCCAGCGCCGCAGTTGCTCATCGGCCCGGCCTTCCAGCCACAGGCTTTGCAGCCAGTGCCGGGCAAGGGTTTCCCCGGCCAGCCGAATGGCGGTAATCCGGCCATGTTCGATACGTACCCGTTTGCCAATGGCGCGGCGCGGGTCGTCGTAGGCCAGCACCGGTCCCTCGTTCAGCCCCAGGCATTGGTCGATTTCATGCAGCAGTTGCGGGGCCGGCGCGCTTGCGCTGGCCGCACGGATCAACAGCGCTGGGCGCTCCCGACCCGCCAGGCTGAAACTGACGTACGAAAAGGCTTCGCAGAGCGGTCGCAAATTATCGAAGCTCTGTTGAACATCCCCCTCGATCAGGGCGAAGAGGTTCCAGGGCAATTGCACCGGCTCCAGCCGTACAGCGCTGTGCTTGAGTTCGGGCTGTTTTGACAGGGGGTCGAACGCCGGCAGGGTCAGGGTATTGACCCCGCCCTTGAGAAAGCGGTCGCCCCAGTGCATCGGCAAAAACGCCTGCCCCGGGCGCACGCTGTCATCGCTGCCCACCGGCACAATCACCGCCCCGCGTCGGCTTTTGAGGCTGATCAGATCACCGGGTCGCAGGCGATGGCGGCGCAGTTCGTCCGGGTGCAGGCTCAGTACCGCTTCGCTGACGTGGCCGAACAATTGCGCGGCTGTGCCGGTACGGCTCATGCCGTGCCATTGGTCCCGCAGGCGGCCGGTGATCAGGGTCAGTGGAAAGCGTGCATCGCGCTGCTCCTTGGCCGCCCGGTAAGGGTCGGCCACAAACTGCGCGTGCCCGGTGGCGGTAGGGAAAACCCCGTCCAGATACAGCCGCGCAGTGCCTTCACGGGCACCGGCCGGGAAGGGCCATTGCTGCGGGCCGATGGCGTCGAGCACGGCATGGCTGATACCCGACAAGTCCAGATCGCGGCCCCGGGTCAGGTACTTGTACTCGTCGAACACCTGCGCAGCGCTTTCAAACGCAAACAGGCCGGGGTGCCCCGGGCGCAGATGTTTTTCCAGGCGTTGTGCGAAATCTACGGTGATTGCCCAGTCGGAGCGCGCCTCACCCGGTGCTGAGATGGCTTTTCGCACGTGGGAAATACGCCGTTCGGAGTTGGTCACCGTGCCGTCCTTTTCGCCCCAACTGGCCGCGGGCAGTAGCAGGTCGGCGAAGGCGGCAGTCTCGGTGGTATGAAACGCTTCTTGCAGCACCACAAACGGGCAGGCCAACAGCGCGGCCCGCACAGCGGTCTGATCCGGCATGGATTGCGCGGGGTTGGTGCAGGCGATCCACACGGCCTTGATCTGGCCGCTGCGCATCTGTTCAAACAGCTCGATGGCGCTCAGGCCGGTGGTCTGCGGCAGTTGTTCAACACCCCAGTACGCGGCCACTTCGGCCCGGTGCCCGGCATTGGCCGCCTCGCGGTGACCGGGCAACAGGTTGGACAGGCTGCCGGTTTCACGGCCACCCATGGCATTGGGCTGACCGGTCAGCGAGAACGGCCCTGCACCCGGCCGGCCGATTTGCCCGGTGGCCAGGTGCAGATTGATCAGGGCACTGTTTTTCGCACTGCCGGCCGTGGACTGGTTAAGGCCCATGCACCACAACGACAGAAAGCTCGGCGAGGTGCCAACCCATTCGGCGCATTGCTGCAATTGCTCGACGCTGATGCCGCACAGTTGCGACACCATCTGCGGGGTGTAATCGCGCACCAGGGTTTTCAGCTCGGGCAAGCCTTGGGTGTGGGCTTTTATAAAGTCGCGGTCGATCCAGTCTTCCCACAACAGCAAGTGCAAAATCCCGTGAAACAACGCGACGTCGGTGCCGGGCAGGATCGCCAGATGCAAGTCGGCCAGATCGCAGGTGTCAGTCCGACGCGGGTCGATCACGATGACTTTCATCTGCGGGCGCCGGGCTTTTGCTTCTTCCAGTCGGCGAAACAGCACCGGATGGGCGTAGGCCATATTGCTACCGACGATCATCACGCAGTCGCTCACTTCCAGGTCTTCATAGCTGCAAGGGGGGGCATCGGCACCCAGGCTGCGCTTGTAGCCGACCACGGCCGAGGACATGCACAGCCGCGAATTGCTGTCGATATTGTTGGTGCCCACCAGCGCTCGTGCCAGTTTGTTGAACGCGTAGTAGTCCTCGGTCAGCAATTGACCGGAGATGTAAAACGCCACGCTGTCGGGGCCGTGTTCGGCAATGGTGGCGGCGAACACGCTGGCGGCGTGATCGAGGGCGCTGTCCCAGTCGGTGCGGCCCCGGGCCAGGTCTTTGCCCAGGCGCAATTGCGGGTACAGGGCGCGGGCGTTGAGGTCGCCGGTCAGATGCAGCGTAGAACCCTTGCTGCACAATTTGCCGAAGTTGGCCGGGTGCGTCGGATCGCCGCTGACGCCGAGAATGCGCTCGCCGTCATGCTCGATCAGCACGCCGCAGCCGACCCCGCAGTAGCAGCAGGTGGAGGCGGTGATCTGGCGGTTCATCAGCCTGCGTCCCGCAGGGCCAGCAGCACGCGGCCATCTTCGACCCGCGCCGGGTGATGATGGGCGCAGCCAATGTCCGGAGCCTGGGCTTCGCCGGTTTGCAGGTCGATCTGCCAGTTGTGCAGCGGGCACGACACGCGTTTGCCGTAGATCAACCCCTGGGACAGCGGGCCGCCCTTGTGCGGGCAGCGGTCGTCGAGGGCGAACACTTCATCGTCGCTGGTGCGAAAAATCGCGATATCACCTTTTGGCCCGGCAATGATCCGTGAGCCCAGTGCGTTGATCTCATCCAGTGCGCAGATATCCAGCCAGTTCATGCCAGCACCTCCAGGTTTTTCAGGGGGATAACGTCGAACTCTTTTTTCAGCCGGGGCTGAGCCAGACGTTCCTTCCACGGGTCCTGCTCGAACGACAGGGAGAATTGCAGGCGGTCATTGAGCGCCTTGCGCCGCTGCGGGTCCTCAAGCACGGCCTTTTTGATGTGCTCCATACCGACCCGTTGCAGGTAATGCACGGTGCGTTCGAGGTAGAAGGCTTCTTCGCGATACAACTGCAAGAAGGCGCCGTTGTACTCGCGCACTTCTTCGGCGGTTTTGAGCTTGACGAAAAACTCGGCGACCTCGGTTTTGATCCCGCCGTTACCGCCGATATACATCTCCCAGCCGGAGTCCACACCGATGATGCCGACGTCCTTGATACCGGCTTCCGAGCAGTTGCGCGGGCAACCGGACACCGCCAGCTTGACCTTGTGCGGCGACCACATATTGAACAGATCGTGCTCCAGTTCGATGCCCAGTTGCGTGGAGTTTTGCGTGCCGAAGCGGCAGAACTCGCTGCCCACGCAGGTCTTCACGGTACGGATGGATTTGCCGTAGGCGTGGCCGGACGGCATGTCGAGGTCCTTCCACACGCCGGGCAGGTCCTGCTTTTTGATGCCGAGCAAGTCGATGCGCTGGCCGCCGGTGACCTTGACCATCGGCACGTTGTACTTGTCGGCCACGTCGGCAATGCGCCGCAGCTCGGACGGGTTGGTGACACCGCCCCACATCCGCGGGACGACCGAATAGGTGCCGTCTTTTTGAATGTTGGCGTGGGCGCGCTCG
>JBILYW010000410.1:0-4082 GCA_044377555.1 Pseudomonas sp. | reverse complement strand
GCTGGTTCTTTGCCAGCAGCACGAAATGGTCGCGGATTGTGGAGTGCGAAACATCGTTGGCAGAGTTGCCTTCAACAGGCAACGTCTGAAATTTGGTGCGCCATTCTTCTGGCACAGCGTTAGGGTCGTGCAGGTAGAGCTCATAGAGCTCTTCCACATAGGCAGCGTTACCACCTGAAAGATAGCCGCTGTTCCACATGCGCTGCATCACGCTTTCTTGCATGCTTGGTCACCCTCGGTTAGGGGACACCATCGACGAGAACACCAGAGCACGCTTGAGAAAGTCCGAATACAGCGACTAAAACAAGCCACTTAGGATCACGCTGATAGTCCGGGTACCAGCCCGGATGCCCCTGCTGGTCTCATTTCTTCAAAATAAGAGCCGCAACTTCATGAGCTGCTGCTCAGGTTAAAACTACGGCGCCGGTTGAAGCCTGCGCCGTAGCATCTACGGTTACAACGGTGCTGCGGTACAGCCTTTGATCACACGCCGCTTTGCAGCAGCATGCTACGCACGTGACCGATGGCCTTAGTCGGGTTCAAGCCCTTCGGACACACGTTTACGCAGTTCATGATCCCGCGGCAGCGGAATACGCTGAACGGGTCATCCAGCGAAGCCAGACGCTCGGTAGTCTTGGTGTCACGGCTGTCAGCCAGGAAGCGATAGGCTTGCAACAGTGCAGCAGGGCCCAGGAACTTGTCAGGGTTCCACCAGAAGGACGGGCACGAGGTCGAGCAGCAAGCGCACAGGATGCACTCGTACAGACCGTCGAGCTTTTCACGCTCTTCTGGCGATTGCAGACGCTCAATGGCCGGAGCCGGAGTATCGTTCTGCAGGAACGGCTTAACTTTCTCGTATTGCTTGTAGAAGATGCTCATATCGACGACCAGGTCACGGATAACCGGCAAACCTGGCAATGGACGAACAATCAGCTTGTTGCCTTTAACGACAGCAGACAGCGGCGTTACACACGCCAAGGCGTTTTTGCCGTTGATGTTCATGCCGTCGGAGCCGCAAACACCTTCACGGCAAGAGCGACGATAGGAGAAACCTTCGTCCTGCTCTTTGACCAGCGCCAGCACGTCCAGCACCATCAGGTCTTTACCATTGGTATTGACCTGGAATTCCTGCATGAACGGCGCGGCGTCCTGATCCGGGTTGTAGCGATAAACACTGACTTTCAACATGTCGGCCACCCTTAGTAAGTCCGAATCATAGGTTCAAAGGTCGGAACGGTTTTCGGCGAAAAATTCACCGCACGCTTGGCTACGCGCTTGTCACCCGGGAAGTACAGGGTGTGGCACAGCCAGTTAACGTCGTCACGATCTTCAAAGTCTTCACGGGCGTGGGCACCGCGCGATTCTTTACGAACTTCAGCAGCGATTGCAGTAGCTTCAGCCACTTCGAGCAGGTTTTGCAGCTCAAGGGCTTCGATACGGGCCGTGTTGAACGCCTGGCTCTTATCGTTGATTTTCACGTTGGCGATGCGCTTGCGCAGATCAGCCAGCTGGGCAATACCCTTCTGCATGTATTCGCCGGTACGGAACACACCGAAGTAGTTCTGCATGCAGCTTTGCAGCTCTTTACGCAGGGTTGCTACGTCTTCGCCATCAGTACGCGAGTTCAGGCCGTCCAGACGTGCCAGGGCAGCGTCGATATCGGACTGACGTGGACGGGCGTAATCAACGCCTTCTTTCAGGGTCTGCTCAAGGAACAGGCCTGCGGCACGACCGAATACCACCAGGTCGAGCAGCGAGTTGCCGCCCAGACGGTTGGCACCGTGAACCGATACGCATGCCACTTCACCCACCGCGAACAGGCCGGGGATGATCTGGTCAACGCCGTCGGCATCCTGAGTGATCGCCTGGCCATGAATGTTGGTGGCAACGCCGCCCATCATATAGTGGCAAGTAGGAACAACCGGAATTGGCGCTACAGCCGGATCAACGTGTG
This sequence comes from Pseudomonas sp., assembly GCA_044377555.1. Taxonomy (GTDB): domain Bacteria; phylum Pseudomonadota; class Gammaproteobacteria; order Pseudomonadales; family Pseudomonadaceae; genus Aquipseudomonas. The sequence goes on along the minus strand of JBILYW010000410.1, from coordinate 2,128 downwards.
CGAAGGTTTTGGACAGTTCCATGATGCCTGGCAGACGGCTGTGCAGAACTTCTTCACCCAGGTGATCGAGTTTCAGCATTACGTGGTCGCCATCCGGGCCGCAACCGTTACCCGCGATGATTTCCTTAACCATCGAGCGAGCCACTACGTCACGACCGGCAAGGTCTTTGGCGTTCGGAGCATAACGCTCCATGAAACGCTCGCCGTGCTTGTTGATCAGGTATCCACCTTCACCACGGCAACCTTCTGTAACCAGTACACCGGCACCGGCAATACCGGTCGGGTGGAACTGCCACATCTCGATGTCTTGTACCGGTACGCCAGCACGCAGTGCCATGCCAATACCGTCACCGGTGTTGATCAGGGCGTTGGTAGTGGAGGAGTAGATACGACCTGCACCGCCAGTTGCCAGAACGGTGGCGTTAGCGCGCACGTAAGAGGTTTCGCCTGTTTCGATGCAGATAACGATCATGCCGACAAAGTCGCCAGCCTCGTTCTTCACCAGGTCGACACCGTAGTATTCGTTCAGGAATACAGTGCCGGCCTTCAGGTTGGCCTGGTACAGGGTGTGCAGCAGCGCGTGACCGGTACGGTCAGCTGCAGCGCAGGTACGGGCAGCCTGGCCGCCTTTACCGAAGTCCTTGGACTGGCCGCCGAACGGACGCTGGTAGATGCGACCCTGCTCGGTACGGGAGAACGGCATGCCCATGTGCTCGAGCTCGTACACGGCTTCCGGACCTACGGAACACATGTACTCGATAGCGTCCTGGTCACCGATGTAGTCGGAACCCTTGACGGTATCGTACATGTGCCAGCGCCAGTCATCGTTCGGATCTGCAGAAGCGATCGCGCAGGTGATGCCACCCTGTGCCGATACGGTATGCGAACGGGTCGGGAAAACCTTGGTGATTACGGCAGTCTTGTGACCGCCTTGTGCCAGCTGCAGAGCAGCGCGCATGCCAGCACCGCCGCCGCCAATAATAATGGCGTCGAACGAAAGTGTATTAACTGTGTTAGCCATGAATCAGATACCCCAAAGAATCTGCACACCCCAGACGAAGTAAGCGAACATTGCAACGCCGCAGACTGCCTGGAAGAGGAAACGTACTGCTGTCGCGGACTTGCCCAGCGCCATCGGCGTCAGGTAGTCGGTCGCGATGGTCCACATGCCTACCCAGGCGTGTGCGCCCAGAGCAACAAGGGCCAGCAGGCTGAAGATACGCATCCAGTTGCTTGCGAACAGCTCATGCCATTGGGCGTAGCCAATGCCTGGGTTCGCAACGAGGTATCCGATCAGGAAAATGAAATAAGCCGCTAGAACAACCGCAGACACACGTTGTGCCATCCAGTCATAGAGGCCCGAACGCGACAGGTTCGTAACGCTGGTTACCATATCCAAACTCCCGCCAGAACAATCATCACCACAGAAATGACGATTACTATTTTCGAGCCCAGTCGGCCGCCTTCAAGCGTCTCACCGATGCCCATGTCCATGATCAAGTGGCGCACACCGGCAACCAGGTGATACAGCAAGGCAGAGAGCAGGCCCCACGCAACGAATTTGGCCAGCGGACTGGTCAAGCATGCCTTCACCTCGGCAAAACCTTCTTCGGAACCCAGGGATTTGCTCAATGCATAAAGCATGATGCCCAGGCCGAGAAAAAGAATAATGCCCGATACACGGTGCAGAAATGACGTAACGCCGGTGATGGGGAGTTTGATGGTCCTTAGGTCTAGGTTTACAGGTCGTTGGCTATTCACGGCTTTTTTCACACTGAAGAGCCCCTAACAATCAGGGCAAGTTTGTTGGGATGCGCACTGGTCAGGTACCCACCACCCGGGAGTGACGACCCCCATCTAAACAGGCCCAAAAGCCCCTGGCGGTCGGCTGCCGAGTATAGACAGTTAGGTCACTAATGACAACGCAAACACCTCCCCCTAATAGCGCATTGCGCTCAGGCTATAAAAGGCGTAAACGGCAGGGATAATCGCTAAAAAACCCAGCTCAAAGCCTTGTACAGCAAGACTTTAGGCAAATTGACATTCAAATTTATCTCACTATAGTGGTGCGGGCCCTGCGTGGGGGGTCTGTCTGATGATTTCAAGCATAAATAGGAGGCCACATGGC
>JBILYW010000409.1:0-4086 GCA_044377555.1 Pseudomonas sp. | reverse complement strand
CGTTCGCCGATCAAGCGGCCGACCACTTCTTCCGAAGCACCGGCGTTATAGACGTTGGCGGTGTCGATGGAGTTGATGCCCTGCTCGAACGCACGGTCGGTGATCCGCCGGGCGACGTCGTCCGGGGTTTGCCCGCCGAACATCATGGTCCCCAGAGTAATGGGCGAAACCTTCACGCCGTTACGTCCCAGGTTGCGGTACTGGATGTCGCTCATGATGACTCCCTGCGTTGTGACCTGAAATCGAGTGGCGCCAACCTTAGTCAGCGGGGTTGGGGTGGTCAACGCCCAACGGGGTATAACTATAGAGCCGTTTGATCAGCTTGCTGCTTATTCAATATTGGTATTTAAAGTTCCTAAATAATTATTTATAGATCTAAGAAACCCTCGGTAATCTCATGGGTTTCGGATTGCATGAAGTAGCGCCCATGAACATTCCAACCGGCTTTCTCGACAGCAGCGGCAGCATTCCTTTCAGCCTGCCAGAGCGCGATCAACGGGGCGACGACCCCACGGCCAGGCGGATCAGCCAGAACCTGCGGCGCTTGCGTGACAAGGGTCAGGTGTCTCTGGATGTGCTGGCCCATTCCAGTGGCGTGCGGCGGGCGCTGATCGTGCAGATAGAAGCGGGCCGCAGCATTCCTTCGATCAAGGTGCTGTGCAAGATTGCAGGTGCTCTAAAGGTCTCGATCGCCGAATTCCTCTCCCCCTTCGAACCCCATGGAGCCCTGTTGCTGCCTGCGCAAGACGGTACCCTGCAGGTCAACGCTGCCGGCACTGTTACTCGCCGCGCCTTGTGCCCGGCACAGGCAGAGCCGCTGGTTGGGTTTTACGAGCTGCGTCTGGCCCCCCTGGCAGAAGAACACGTGCCGGGCCACGAGCACTGCGTACAGAAAAATCTGGTGGTCGCGCAGGGCAGCCTGGAGCTGAGCATTGAGGATGAACACTTTGTGCTGCATACCGGCGATTCGATCCTGTTCCGCGCCGAGCACCCCCACACCTACCGCAACCTGCTGGACAGCGAGACCGTCGCGTATCTGGCCCAGCCATCGTGGCGCTGAATGGTTACTGTGGGAGCCAGCTCCCACAAAAACTGCACCTGCGCACGCTCAATAAAAAACCAGCGCGACGTAGACTTATGGTATTTCGCTGCTCTGGTGGGAGCGAGCCTGCTCGCGAAGGGTTCAAGGCCTGCTTCGCGAGCAGGGGTGGGGGGAGTCAGGCGGTTTTCAGGGCGTAGCGCGAATCCGGGCGCGTCAGGCCGTAATGCTCGCGCAAGGTGCTGCCCGCGTACTCACTGCGGAACAAACCGCGCTGGCGCAGGATTGGCAGCACTTCATCCAGAAACACTTCAAAGCCTTCCGGCAGCGACGGCGGCATTACGTTGAAACCATCCGCCGCACCGCTGCGGAACCACTGCTCGATCAGGTCGGCGATCTGCACCGGCGTGCCTACCGGCACCCAATGCCCGCGAGCCCCGGCCAGGCGGTTGATCAACTGGCGCAAGGTGGCGTTTTCGCGGTCGACGATATCGATGATCAATTTGAAGCGGCTGGACTGGCTTTCAGTGCTGTCGAAGTCGATCAGATGGCGCGGAAACGGTGCATCCAGATCCTGCCCCGACAGGTCCACACCCAGCATGCGCCGCAGTTGGCCCAGCGAAATATGCGGCAGCACCAGTTCGTTGAGTTCATCGAACTTGCGCTGCGCTTCGGCTTCGGTACTGGCGATGTAGGGGCTGATGCCCGGAAGGATTTTCAACTGCCGTGGATCGCGGCCCACGGCTTTGGCCCGGGCACGGATATCGTTGGCAAACTCGGTCGCGCTGTGCAGGGTCTGATGGGCAGTAAAAATCGCTTCGGCATGCCGAGAGGCGAAGTCCCGGCCATCCTCGGAAGAACCGGCCTGTACCTGCACCGGCCGCCCCTGTGGCGAGCGCGGCGAGTTGAAGGGCCCTTTGACTCTGTAGTGGGTGCCCACGTGGTTGATGGCGTGCACCTTGTCACTGTCGGCAAACACCCCGCCCGCCTTGTCCAGCACCAGCGCATCGTCCTCCCAGCTGTCCCACAAATCCCCGACTACTTGCACGAACTCTTCGGCCTGGGCGTAGCGGTCATGGGCCGACGGATGTTGGTCGAGGCCAAAATTGGCGGCTGCGGCGGCCATGGAGGTCGTCACGATATTCCAGCCGGCGCGGCCCTTGCTCAGGTGGTCCAGGGCACTGAACGAGCGGGCCAGGTTGTAGGGCTCGCTGTAGGTGGTGCTGGCCGTGGCGATCAGGCCGATGCGCCGGGTCACCGCCGCAATGGCCGCCAGCCAGGTCACGGGCTCAAAGCGGATGCGCAGGCCTTCATGGCCGCTTTCGGCCAGCGATGGCGAGTCGGCAAAGAAAATCGCATCGAGCTTTTCCCGTTCGGCCCGTAACGCCAACTGCTGGTAATAGCCGATATCCATGGACAACTCCGGCACCGACTGCGGGTGGCGCCAGGCGGCTTCGTGATGACCATTGGGGTAGATGAACAGGTTGAGGCTGAGCTGACGTTCGGGCATGTTCCGTTCTCTGAATGTTAGGTGGCAGGGGGTCAATGCAATTCGGCGAAGTCACTCAGCACATCGTCGCGCAGGGCGATAAAACGGCTGTCGCTGCGGTTGCGCGGGCGCGGCAGGTCGACGTCCAGAATGCGCCGGATACGACCGGGGTTGGGCTGCATGACCACCACGCGATCGCCCAGAAACACCGCTTCATCCACATCGTGGGTGACCAGAATCATGGTTATTTTTTCCTTGGCCCAGATGTTTTGCAGCTCGCCCTGCAGGCGCGCCCGGGTCAGGGCATCGAGCGCCCCCAGCGGTTCGTCCAGCAACAGCACGCTGGGGCGATTGACCAGACCGCGGGCGATGGCCACACGCTGGGCCATGCCGCCGGAGATCTGGTGCGGGTAGGCATCGATAAAATCTTGCAGGCCCACCAGCTCGATGTGCTCGCGCACGGTGTCGCGTTTTTCCCTGGGGCTCAGGGGCGAGTTCTTGAGCGCAACCGCGACGTTCTGTTCAACGTTGAGCCAGGGGAACAGGCGGTGGTCCTGAAACACGATGCCGCGCTCCAGGCCAGTGCCCTTGATGGGTTTGCCATCGAGCAGGATGCGCCCTTCGTATTCCTCGTCCAGGCCAAGAATCAGGCGCAACAGGGTGGACTTGCCGCAACCGCTGGCGCCAACGATGCTGATGAACTCACCGGGGGCGATGTCGAGCTGAATGTTGTCGAGCACCTGCAATTGGGTCGAGCTGCCCGGGCGGGAAGCAAAACGCTTGCTGATGTTTCTCAGGGTCAGGCTGTTATTGAGCATGCTGCAATCCTTCTGAAAGTGCCGGTCAAACCGGTGCGATGCCGTACAGGCGCTGCATCCGCCGCTCAAAAATCCGTGCCAGTGCATTGAGGCTCCAGCCCACCAGGCCGATCACCACCATGCCGAACAGCACCAGGTCCATCATGAAATGCTCGCTGCCATCGATCAGCGTATTGCCAATGCCCTCCCCCGAAACCAGCAGGTATTCGGCCCCGATGGTCGCCAGCCACGAGTACACCAGCGCCAGGTACAGCCCGGTGAAGATCGACGGCAAGGCGGCGGGCAGCATGACCCCGACGATGGTTTGCCAGCGGCTGAAGCGGTAGACCCGCGCGACTTCCAGCAGGTTGGGCGGCACATTGCGCAGCCCGTCGCAGGTATTCACCACCACCGGCACCAGCGCTGCCAGTGACAGAAACACCACCTTGGCCACATCGCCCAGGCCGAACCACACCGAGATCAAAGGGATCCAGGCGAACAGCGAAATTTGCTTGAAGGTGTTGAAACTGGGGCCCACCAAACGCTCGAAGTGCCGCGACAGGCCCAGCAGGCAGCCCAGCACCAGGCCCAGGGTGGTGCCGATAAAAAAGCCACTGAGGTTGCGCGCCAGGCTGGCGCTGATGGCCCGCCAGAATTTGCCCGAAGCAATCTGGTCCCAGGCCGTGGCCGCCACCTTCTCCGGTGATACCAGCAGGCCGGACTGGCTCCAGCCCATGTGCGAAGCCAGCCACCACACACCT
>JBILYW010000407.1:0-4098 GCA_044377555.1 Pseudomonas sp. | reverse complement strand
GTCCACGGCTAGACTGCCCCGGCCATTTCAGGCCCATTTTTTGAAGTCAGGCAGTTCACATGGCAAAAACCTTCGAGCTGGAAACGCTGAAAATTCGACTCAACGATGCCGAATTCCAGTTACTGGATCTGCATCAGCGCATACAGCGGGCATTGCGAGCACTGATCCTCGACGGCGCCCTTGACCCAGGCCTGAAGCTGCCCGCCACCCGGGCCCTGGCCAGCTCTTTGGGGGTTGCCCGTGACACTGTGGAGAATGCCTATGTCCAGTTGCACCGTGACGGTTTTATCGTGCGGCGCGAGGGGTCGGGCAGCTACGTGTGCGAAACCCTTGGCACCCGATTACACGGTGCGGCGCGCAGGCGCATCAAGACCCGGGACATCAAAAAAAGCGTGGCGGTGCCGGGAGCTGGGTTGAGCCAGCGCGGGCGAATGATTTTGAACAGCGGCGGGGTGAACGATCAGCAGGCGATCAGGGCCTTTGCCACCGGCTTGCCGGAAACCCGCTCGTTCCCCATCGATGTGTGGGAGCGACTGCAGCGCCAGGTGATGAAGGATTATCGCGCCAGCGTGCTGCTGCATGGCGACCCGCAAGGTGCCGAGCCGCTGCGCAAGGCCATCGCCACCTACCTGAACCTCGAACGCGGGGCCAGGTGCTCCCCGGACCAGATCCTGGTGTTGAGCAGTACTCGTCAGGCCCTGTACCTGTGTGCCCAACTGCTGGTGGACGCCGGTAAACCGATCCTGCTGGAAAACCCGGGCTACTTCGGCGCCAGGAAGGCATTTGAAATGGCAGAAGCCAGGGTGGTGGGCATAGACGTCGATGCGCAGGGCATCCGCACGGACCTGCTTCGGGCAGACCGCAGCGGCGCCAATTGCGTCTATGTCACGCCGTCTCATCAATACCCTACGGGGGCGACGCTGCCGCTGGAGCGCCGGCTTGAACTGGTCAACTGGGCCGCGGAGCAGGGCAAGTGGATCATCGAAGACGACTACGACAGCGAGTTTCATTACGACGGGCATCCGACCGCCTGCGTGCAGGGCCTGGACAAGTACCAGCGTACGATCTACCTGGGGACCTTCAGCAAAACGCTCTACCCCGGGCTGCGAATGGGCTACATGATTCTGCCCCCCGAATTGGTCAAGGCGTTCACCTGCGCGCGCAGCATCATGGATGGTCACACGCCACAAATCCTGCAGCTGACCCTGGCGCGCTTTATGGAGGACGGCCACTACAACGCCCATGTCCGGGCCATGCGTAAACTCTATGGTGCACGTCGAGCCATCACGCTCGACGCCATTGGCAGGCACCTGGACGGTATTGTCACAGCCCTGCGCCCCCAGGGCGGGTTGCAGATCCCTTGTCTGCTTGCCGATGGCTGGTCGGAGGAAAAAACCATCCGCCAGGCCGCCAGCGCGGGGGTGCAGCTATCCGGCCTCAGCCGGCTGTATGCCGGTGATGCGAAGGCAGAGGGCTGGTTATTGGGTTATTCGTCCTTGACCGCTCATGAAATCGAAGCGGCCATGGTGCGCCTGGCCAATGCGTTGCAGACAGGGCCGGGGGCCGTTTAGCGACGATAGTAGCGGTGGTTGTCCTCGTAGCGGTGGCGCTTGGCACGATCATGGTGGCGCTCCCAGTCACGACGGCGTTCGGCCTCCCGGCGGGCCTGTTCCCTGCGCCAGTTGTCACGGCGCCAATCGTCGTTACGGGAGTGCCAGCGGCCGTCATGCCAGTATCGGTCGTCACGGGCAAGCAGCGTCGCTGGCTGCTCGCCGGTCATGCTGCTCAGTGTCGGCCAGGGGCTGACGGCAGCCGGAGCCTGAACGGCGACGACTTCAGTGGCGAAAACAGGGGTTGAGGTCCTCATCTGTGTTGCTGATGCCGGGCCCACTGCCGCGAATGCGAACAGGCCGATAAGCACCATCCGTGGGTCATGGAATTTCATTGGGGAGAGAACCTCTGATTAACTATTGGACAGGTCGCCATCTCGTTGCGGTAAACACGCAGGTGCGCGTGTACCGGGCGGATGTGCTTGTTCACATAGACCGATAAACCGGGAAAAGTTCTGAAAGCTCATGGTCTTGGCGACCGGAGGCAGGCACGCGCCGGTGGTCGTTGCATTCAGCCCGGTACTGGCGTTTGGCTAAACTTAATACATCGGGACGGATTGGATTTTGGGTGGTGGCCGTCCCGGGTTGGACTCAGTCAGTAACGCCCAAAGGAGACGATCATGTATGCGGTTATCAGGACCTACCTGGGTGCCGGGGCAAAGCAGCTTTTCGATAGTCTGGAAGAGCATAAAGTCGATGTCGAAGCGACCCTGCGGGCAGTGCCTGGCCTCATCAGCTACACACTGCTGAACACTGGCGATGGCGGTACGGCGGTGACTGTTTGCACCGACAAGGCCAGCACCGATGCGAGCTTGAAAATAGCGCGCGAATGGATCCAGAAAAATGCCTCGCATCTTCACGCAAACCCGCCGGTCGTGACGGAAGGGCCGGTGATTGTGCAGATCACCTAGCGCGTCCCCGGCATGGCTCCCGCACTGCTTTGTGCCTGATGTCCCGGCGGATCAAGCCGCGGTAAAGATGAGGCTCAGCACCCATCCCGCAACACCGCTTGCGATGACCACCAGCCACGGTGGAAGCTTCCAGAACATCAGCGCAACCAGGGCGAGCAGTGCCAGGCCGAAGTCTTGCGGCTGGAGGATGGCACTCGTCCATACCGGTTGATAAAGCGCAGCCAGCAGCAGACCGACCACCGCCGCGTTGACCCCGATCAGCGCGGCTTGAGTGCGCACGCTACGGCGCAATTGTTCCCAAAACGGCAAGGCGCCCAGGGTTAACAAAAAGGACGGTGCAAAGATTGCCAGCAGGCAGATCATGCCCCCGACCCATCCTGAAGGGGCAGGGTTCATCGATGCGCCGAGGAATGCGGCGAAGGTGAACAGGGGGCCCGGTACGGCTTGCGCGGCACCATAACCGGCCAAAAAGGTTTCATTGCTGACCCAGCCGCCAGGCACTACTTCGGCTTGCAGCAGTGGCAGAACAACGTGCCCGCCACCGAACACCAGTGAGCCGGACCGGTAGAAGGCATCCATCATCGTCACTGTCTGATTGGGCAGCCACTGGTTCAAGAGTGGCAGGCCAACCAGCAATGCCACAAACAGTGACAGCCAGATCGCCCCGGCCCGGCGGCTGATGGTGATGGGCAACGGTTCGTGACCGCTACTCTGCCCGGGTTTGAACAGCAGGAGGCCGGCAATACCGGCAGCGACAATCACGCTGACCTGCCCCCATGCGGACGGCTCAAGCAGGGCGACGCAGGCGGCAATTGCCATGAGGGTGACTCGTGGCACGTCCATGCACAGGTTTCGCGCCATGCCCCAAACCGCTTGAGCGACCACCGCCACGGCGACCACTTTGAGGCCATGCAGAGCGCCAGGGGGAAGGGCCGCGCTGTGATGCGCAATGCCCAGAGCAAACAGGATCAGAACAATGGCTGACGGTAGCGTAAAACCGGCCCAGGCCGCCAATGCGCCACCGTACCCTGCACGTGACATCCCCAGCGCGATGCCGACCTGACTGCTTGCCGGCCCTGGCAAGAATTGGCACAGCGCCACCAAATCGGCATAACTGCGCTCGGTCAGCCAGCGCCGTCGCGTGACAAACTCATCGCGAAAGTAGCCCAGGTGTGCAATGGGGCCACCGAACGAGGTCAGCCCAAGGCGCATGAAAATGAGGAACACCGACCATGGGCTGCAGCGTGTATCGACATGAGCGTTGGCCATGCAGTTGCCTGTCTGGTTGAGCAGAACCGGTTAAATGATCGAACTACGATAACGGATTGCGCTGATTTAAACAGGCCCGCTCTTGGAGCGGTACAGGCCTTGTAATGCAATGCTTGCACCAGCAATGCAAACGCAGGCAACGCCTGGCGGCGACTCGGGTAATAGAGGTAAAAACCGGAAAACCAGGGCGATCAGTCTTCCGCCACCACGTCCCTTCACCCCATTGGACGTGGCGGCACACCCGATGCAGTCGGTGCAGTTGCCGCGCTGCCGATGGGGCCAGAAGGAACGTTCATCGCCGCGTTCTG
>JBILYW010000408.1:0-4098 GCA_044377555.1 Pseudomonas sp. | reverse complement strand
GCAGCGATTTTCTGGCGCTCAAGATTCGCGAGATTGGTGAAAAGCACAACATCCTGTTGCTTGAGTCGCCGGCGCTGGCGCGTTCGATCTACCACTCCACGGAGCTGGAGCAGGAAATCCCGGCGGGGTTGTACCTGGCGGTGGCTCAGGTACTGGCCTACGTGTACCAGATCCGCCAGCACCAGGCGGGCCAGGGCAAGCGGCCGGACCCGCTCAAGGACTTGCCGATTCCGCCGGATTTAAGGCGCGATGAGTGACGGGCGGATTACCGGTAGTATGTGTTTTTGATTGTTCTTAAAAACCTTCTTGAAGAATAGTATTTAATAAAAGATATAGCGATAAGGCTATCTTGCTGGTATATCTTGTCGTTAAAAGATAGTTATAACTTAGATTATTTGCGGATGAAGCTTTGTAGTGGTGGTCAGTAAGTTCCTACGTGTTTAATTGGATGTTCTTCTGTGTTGATCAAAATAATCTTGCGCTAGATAAGTATGTGTCTGGCGGGTTGTTAGTGGGTTTCCTGCATATTTTTCAAGAGTTGATTGCTAATTTCTCCGCTGCTCTTTTTACAGGGCAGATGTGAAAGTAGGGAGAAGCCTGGCTTTGCTCTGGTTGAATAAATACAGGAGCCCATTTCAATAGCGATGGGTTTGATCTGTTTGCATGGGAGAATTTTGATGAACGTTGTATCGAAAACAGTTTTTGCATCCGTGTTGCTGGCTGCTTCCGTATCGGGAGTTCATGCGGCGGGAGCGGGGTCGGGAACAATTTCATTTGAGGGCGAGATTCTGGAGGCTGCCTGCTCTATCAAGCCAGGTAATAGTGATCAGACCATTTCGCTGGGTGAAATTGCCAAGTCGCAGCTGGAAACGGGCGGTTTAAGCAGTTCTGAAAATTTCAAAATCGAGCTGGTCGGGTGTTCTACTTCTGCGCTTACCGATAAAACCGTATCTGCCACCTTCACGGGTGCTCAATCTATAGAGGTGCCCGGGACATTAGGCATTACCGGAGATGCCAAGGGCGCGGGCATCGTGCTGTACGATGGTTCGGGCACAGTTGTAGCACTGGGTACTCCAACCAAAGTGCAACTTCTTCAAGACGGTGATAATACCCTGAGTTTTGGTGCCCTTCTGAAGGGTAAAGCCACAGGCACTATTACCCCTGGCAAGTTCTCTGCAGTGACCAACTTCTCCTTGGCTTATAAGTGAGTTGTTTGCCCCGCTACAGCCTGCTCGGTGGCGGGGTACATACAAGTGGGGGTCTAGTGTGAGCGCTCTTGCGAAGCTGGCCATGACGGGTTGTCTCGGTATTTTAATAAGTTCATTGAATACGATGCTTGTTGCACAAGAACATCAAGGCAGTGGCCGTGTCACCCTGGTCGGGGAAATCCTTGACTCTGCCTGTGCATTGGATGTGAACAGTGCCTATCAAGTCATTGATATGGATCTTTTGTCGATGGGCAGCCTTATCCGTCATAACGTGGGTGAACCTCGTGCATTTGTATTGCGCCTGATCAAATGTTCGTTAATTCGCCCCGATCCCAATCGCCCCGGTACCCACTTGCCCGATTGGCAGCATGTAAGGGTGACCTTCGAGGGCGTAACTGATAGTGGCGGGCGTTACTTTGCGGCATTGGGTACTGCGAGCGGTTTGGCCCTGCGTATTACCGATTGGCGAGGGCAGGAAAGCATACCGGGAGTCCCCATGCCACTCATCTCCCTGAGCGGGAATGATCAAGAGCTGCAATACACCTTGCAGCTGGTGGGCAATGGTCGCCCCATGGTTGTTGGATCTCATCGCACAGCGTTGCGATTCAGGCTGGAGTATTTTTGAATGTGCGGGGTGTTTGCATTACGGGGTTCTTCAAATGCCACGACCATTCTGCGCACGGGTGTGTTGAGCGGTTTGATGTCTATTGCATGTGAGGTATCGGCTGCTGAAGACATCCAGTTCAATACCGATATTCTCAACCTGAACGACCGCACCAATATTGACCTGTCGCAGTTCTCGCGCAGCGGCTTCATTTTGCCTGGCATCTACCCGATGCAGGTGCAGATAAATACGCTCGTACTACCTGAACAACGCATCGCCTTTTATCCTCCGGACGATGATCCGAAAGGCAGCCAGGCCTGTTTGTCAGCCAGTCTGGTAGACAAGTTGGGCTTGAAGAGCAACAAGTTCACTGAACTCGCCTGGTGGAAGGATGGAGAGTGCCTGGATATTCGCAGCCTCGCGGGGATGGAGGTTAACGGCGACCTGGGTACATCGACTCTTTACATTTCACTGCCGCAAGCCTATCTGGAGTACAGCGCCCAGAACTGGGATCCGCCGTCCCGTTGGGACGAAGGTGTTCCCGGCCTGCTGGTCGATTACAACCTTACGGCGCAATCAATCAATCAGAGGAACACTGCCAGCCGAACCGGCCTGACCGGTAATGGTACGTTCGGTGCCAACGCCGGCCCTTGGCGATTGCGCGCTGACTGGCAGGGTCGTATTGAGGATGAAACGGCCAATCGCGGCAAAAGCCTGGAGTGGAGTCGTTTCTATGCTTATCGCGCCTTACCTTCAATACAGTCACGTCTGACGCTGGGGCAGAACTACCTGTATTCGGACCTGTTCGACAGTTTTCGTTTTACCGGTGCTGCACTCAACTCCGATGACAGCCAGTTGCCTCCCAACTTGCGAGGCTATGCGCCAGAAGTTGTCGGTGTTGCCAAAACCAATGCGAAAGTCACCATCAGCCAGCAGGGGCGGGTGCTGTATGAAACATTGGTCGCGGCCGGGCCTTATCGCATTCAGGATCTCAACGATGCCGTCACCGGCAGTCTGGATGTGCGGGTGGAAGAGCAAGACGGCAGTGTCAATACGTTCAGGGTCGAGTCGTCCAGCATTCCCTACCTGACACGGCCCGGTACCGTGCGCTACAAACTCGCCGCCGGCCGTCCGACCAGTCTCCATGATGGCGGGCAGGGCAGCGTCTTTGGCTCGGGAGAGTTTTCCTGGGGGGTGAGTAACGGTTGGTCAATTTATGGCGGGGGCATCAGCGACAACAACTACACGGCGCTATCGCTCGGTGTAGGGCGCGATCTGCTGGCTTTTGGTGCGCTTGCATTCGATGTTTCGCGAGCCAACACCGCCCTGCAGGGTGACACGTTATCCGGCGACTCCTACCGTTTGAGCTACTCGAAAAACTTCGAAGAATACGACAGTCAAGTCACCTTCGCGGGGTACCGGTTTTCCGAGAAAAACTACTTGAGCATGAGTGAATACCTGAATGCGCGTCGCTACGGCGGGCCGGTGGGGGGCAGCAAGTCTCTCTATACAGCGACATTCAACAAGCATTTTCGCGATGTCGGACTCTCCGCTTACTTGACCTACACCGATCAGTCCTATTGGGATCGCCCGAACAACCAGCGCTGGAACCTGTCGCTGGCTCGTTTTTTCAATTTGGGGTCGATCAAGCACATGAACTTCTCATTGAACATGTTTCGAAATCAGGAACGAAACCAGCGTACGGGTACGCAAAGTAATAATACCGGGATGTTTCTGTCGCTCACTATGCCCCTTGGCAGATCCGGCACTTTAACCACCAGCGCCAACAGCTCGCAGAATAAGAACACTTACTCGGCGCGTTTCAGTGACCAGCTGGATGAACGCAACCATTTCCAACTGGCTGCAAGCAACACCTCTGTCGGTGGTTATCTGAGCCATACCGCCGATCATGCTGATCTGTCCCTGAGTGCCAGTCTGCAGGAAAACAACCACACCAGCCTCAGCATATCTGCGCGAGGCGGCGCCACACTGACTCCATACGGAGGGGCGGCACATCGAAGTTCAGGAGTGGGGGGCACTCGACTGATGGTCGATACAAGCGGAGTCCCTGGAGTGCCTGTCCGCGGTTATGGCAGCCCAACGAGCAGCAATGCCTTTGGTATAGCGGTGGTCTCTGACGTCAACAGTTACTTGCGCACAGCGGCCAGTGTTGACCTTGAGAGCTTGCCGCCAAATGTCGAGGCGACTCAGTCCGTGACCCAGTTGACCCTGACTGAAGGTGCCATCGGTTACCGCACCCTGGATGTGGTTGCCGGCCTCAAAGCC
>JBILYW010000406.1:0-4100 GCA_044377555.1 Pseudomonas sp. | reverse complement strand
CCCAATTCCGCTCGTTACGCGCCGAGTTGCCGCGTTACCAGGCCTTGAGTCAGTCAGGGTTGTTCCGATTATCGATGATATTGGCCAAGCCGCTGGACCAGCTGCCAGCGGGTGTAGCCACTTGCGCCGAGTTGCCGCATATCGCGCAACTGCTGCCTGTGGGTGACGGCGCGGCACTGCTCAAGCGCCGTCCGGACGTGCGCCAGGCCGAGCGCCATCTGGCGGCAGCGACCGCCGAAATAGGCGTCGCCACGGGCTCGCTGTACCCGGACATCAGCATCGGCGCCAGTATTGGAACCGTAGGCCTGCTGGAGAACCTCGGCACGGCGCCGGCCAATCGCTGGGGCTTTGGCCCGCTGTTGAGCTGGACCATTCCGACCAACGGTTCGAGAGCCCGTATTCGCGAAGCCGAGGCCGTCACCCAGGGTGCATTGGCCAAGTTTGATGGCGTGGTGCTCAACGCCATCCGTGAGACCCAGACCAGCCTGGTGCAATACACCGCCTTGCTCCAGCGCCGCGATGCGTTGGCCCAGGCCGGTGAATCGGCCAAGACTGCTGCCGAGCAAACCCACCAGTTCTTCCAGGCCGGCCGTGCCTCGTTCCTGGCCGACCTGCAAGCCACGCGCACCTACACCGACGTGCGCGCACAACTGGCAACGGCCAACACCCAGGTTGCCATGAGCCAGATCGATCTATTCCTGGCCCTGGGTGGCGGCTGGGAAAGTGGACGAACGCAAGCCCCTGCAAACGCTAAACCCTGACAGCGTTGCTATGCTCTGAGTTATCGGTATCAGAACGATGGCTCAGGGCGTCAGCGGGTGTGTAGCCCTCCTCATCGTGCAGACCATGCCTGATGGGGATACTAATGAAAAATCCTTATGCTCCCGGTTTCTGGTGTGCAGTGGCGGCACTGGTGCTGCTCTCTGCGACGTACTTCTACGGCATCATGCTGGCGCATCAAATCGACAAGGCGATGATCTTTCTCGATAGCGCCAGTGCCCTGATCGCGGTGCTGGCTATCGTGGTTGTGGCCTGTGCCCTGGTGCAAACCCGGCAAATCAAAAAACGTCAGATCGACCAGGGCCAGACCCGTGTCCTGATCTGGGACACCAAGGTCGCGCTGCGCCGGGTCGAGACGGTATTCGACCGCTATTTCTGGGGCAGTTACTGGCAGCCGGGCCGTACTTTCCAGGAGTTCATGGGCGAGCTTACCGGCACTCCGCTGGAAAAGAGCCTGGATGCCTTGAAAACCCAATGCCTGAAACTCGACAAGGCCCTGCCATCTGAAGATCGCCGGTGGCTCGACAACGCGCGTGAGCTATCGGATGTCGCGGCAGCAATGGCTCGCGAGCGTTATCAGCTAGATTACTCAGACGTATCCTTCAATTCTGTCGGAGAGACATGTATTGATCACGACCTGGAAGTGCTGGTGTACACCTGGAGCGCAAGCCTCAAAAGTTTCGACCACCTGCTCGACGAAATAGACCAGCGTTACGCCCAGCCGGCATAAGCTTTGGCGGCACTCGGGAGCAGCGTCTGCCCAGTTGCCAGTGTTAACCTGCTGCCACTTTTCGGCCCATGACGGGCTTGGCGAAGACCGCTTTTACTTTCAACACAACGGACATTGAACGGGTCAATTGATGAATAAACCATTAGGCGTACTGGTAGGGATTGTTGTAGTTGCAGGGGCACTGAATACCGCCGGTGCGTGGTACACCGGTGGCAAAATCGAGAGTGTTTTGCAGACCTCGATTCAACAAGCCAACCTGGAGTTGGCGTCTCAGCTCAAAGGCACCACCACTCAGGGCTCAATCGAACTGGTTTCTGTGGAACGCCACCTTTACAGCAGCACCGCGCACTATCGCCTGAACATTCAGGATCAGACCTCAGGGCCGGACGCCCCGCCGGTGGAGCTGCTGTTTGTCGATAACATTGAGCATGGTCCGTTGCCGTGGTCGCGCATCAAGACCTTCAAGTGGCTGCCGGTCATGGCGGTCAGCAACTATGCGCTGGAAAAAAACCAGTTCACCGAAAAGTGGTTTGCCGCCACCAAAGATCAGGCTCCGCTCAAAGGCCAGGTAACCCTGGGCTACGACCGCTCGGTTGATGGTCATATGGAGTTGCTGGCGTTTGAGGCCAGCATGGACGACAAGTCCAGCATCAGCTTCTCGGGTTTGACCATGGAGGCCCAGACCGACGCCGAAGCAAAGAACATCAAGGCCAAAGGTTACATGGACCACCTCAAGATCCATGCGGCCTCACTTGATAAACCGCCGGCAGTGATCGAGCTCAATGGCCTGACCCTGGCCAGCGACCTTAACAAAAGCACCTATGGCTTCTATCTCGGGCAGAACGTACTGGTATTGAGCGAAGGCCAACTGACCTTTGGCGTGCGTCAGTCGGTGCTTGGCGTCAAGAACTTCGAATACACCGGCTCGGCATCTGCCAACGGCAGCCTGCTGTCCGGGCGACTGACCTACAACGTGGGTGACATCACCCTGGACGGCAAGCCAGTGGGCAGCGCCCAGATGGTCATGACCGCCAGCAGCCTGGATATTCCGGCCATGCAGTCGCTGCTGCAGACCTACCAGAGCAAGTTCCAGCCTCAAGTCGACGGTACTTTGCCGCAAACCCCCCTGACGGCAGAGGAGCAGGCCCGGATGCAGGTCGATGTTGAAAAGCTGCTGGCGGCCAGACCGCAACTGGCGCTGGAAAAGCTGACGCTTAAAACCGCCAATGGCGAAAGCCAGTTCAACGCGGCCATGAGCCTGGCGCAACCTGTCTCGTTTGAGCTGGCGCCTATTGAAGTCACCAAGCAAATGGTGACCGCACTGGACGCCAAATTGCAGTTGTCCAAACCCATGATTGCCGACTTGTCTGCGGTTCAGGCACAACTGGTCGGTCAAACAGACCCGCAAGCGATTGCCAAAATGGCCAGCGCAAACAGTGAAATGGCCGGCGTCATGGCGGTACAAACCGGTTTGGCAAAAGTGGATGGCAACAACATCCTGGCGACGCTGAAGTATGCGGCGGGCGAGGTGGATCTCAATGGCCAGAAAATGAGCCTGGAAGATTTTATCAACGCAATGACAACCCGCTTTGGCGGTGTAGCCGCGCAGTAGGGGCTCTTTCGGGGGAGCGGGGTTGCCCGCTCCCACGCGCCGGCGCGGCCCTTGCGAGTCACGTCAGCTCTGGCACCAACGTCTTCGCAAACACAAAACACAACTTGTTCCCTTCGGGATCGCGGCAATACGCGCCGTAATAGTCGTCGCCATACTGCGGGCGTTTGCCGGGCGGTCCCTCATCGGTCCCCCCCATTCGCATGGCTGCCTCCCACGCCGCATCCACCTGCTCAATCGAATGCGCGCCAAAACTGACCTGCACCCCATTGCCCCACGTCGCGGCCAACCCATTGATCGGTAATTGAATATAAAACTGCGGCCAATAGTGCCCCGGCCGTTGCCACCCGGCTCCTGCAGGGCTGTTGTCTATATCTTCGTGGGCAAGACGCACCAGGCCCAGCGTAGTCAGCACGGTGTCGTAAAACAAAGTCATTGCAGGCACGTCCCGTGCCCCGATCTGGATATGGCTGAACATAGGTTGTCCTCCGTAACAGGAAGATGGACTGTAGCCAGTGTTCTGCAGGCACGACAAAACCACGCGCAAACGCACGTCGGGATTATTTTGAAAGGGGGGGGAACGCTGTTCCCTTGAACAAGGGAACGCATCTATGGACCGTGTGAAGCACTGTACTGCGCAAAATATGGCGGAGAACGGGGGATTCGAACCCCCGACACCCTTTTGAGGTGTACTCCCTTAGCAGGGGAGCGCCTTCGGCCACTCGGCCAGCTCTCCGCAAAACGCCGGCTATAGTAACCAGCCTTTCGTCAGTTGCCCATAAAAATTTAACCTGACCCGCATTCAGGGTATCGAAGCCCGTGAGTGCACGGCTTGGACGCCTGCAAGATTCGAACGCCTGGTGGTGAGCAAAGCCCCAAACACAGGCATGCAGCTGCTCACCGGGTACTCGGGGAGAGACAAGAAGGTTTTGATGGATTATTGCTTTGGATCACGGGTTCCCGGGGCGGGAACGCTATCCC
>JBILYW010000405.1:0-4101 GCA_044377555.1 Pseudomonas sp. | reverse complement strand
CGAAGAAGAAGCCCGCGCAGCACTTGAGAAAATCCACGGCGATGCTGACGATGTAATCACCGACATCAAGGCGAGCAAGGCGCTCTAAGTCCATGTCTCTGGACCTGTTTACCGGGCAGGACCTGCAGCAGCCCGCCCGTGTCGAGCGCATCAGCGAGCAAGGCCTTGTGCTTCGCGGGTTCGCCCTGCCCAGGATCGCGGAAATACTGGACGCCCTTGACCGCGTGCTGGGCCAGGCACCCTTGCGCCAGATGCAGACCCCCGGTGGCTTCACGATGTCTGCCCGCCTGAGCAGTTGCGGCGATCTGGGCTGGACAACCGACCGGGAAGGTTACCGCTACAGCCCTGTCGATCCGCTGAGTGCTCGTCCGTGGCCGCCCATGCCCGAGGTCTTCCTCGCGCTGGCACACACGGCGGCGGCAACCGCCGGCTTTGCCGATTTCATACCTGACGCCTGCCTGATAAACGCCTATGCACCGGGCGCCAAAATGTCGCTGCATCAGGACAAGAACGAGCGCTCTTATACGGCGCCCATCGTGTCGATTTCTCTGGGTTTGCCGGCAATCTTTCAGTTCGGCGGGTTTGAGCGCAGCGCCCCTGCTCAGCGTATTTCGCTGTTCCACGGTGACATCATGGTCTGGGGTGGCGTGGACCGCTTGCGCTTTCACGGGGTGATGCCAATCAAACCCGGGCAACACGACTTGCTGGGCGAGCAGCGGATCAATATCACCTTGCGCCAGGCCGGCTAGCCCCCCTTTGCCCCTCCTCCTGCTCCTTGCACGACAAAGCGCTGTATATATTTTTATATAGCGATTATCTTCCTGACTGCCCAATACAACTCAATAACGACGGGCTGCCCTCGCCTCTAATGGAGTTTTGTCATGAACGTTCGTGCTCGCCCCTTTATTCCCACCGCGCTGGCTGCAGTGATCGGGTGGTTCGCCTTCGCCCCGGCCCAGGCAGATGAAGTGCAGGTTGCAGTGGCAGCCAACTTCACCGCACCGATCCAGGCCATTGCCACCGACTTTGAAAAAGACACCGGGCACACGTTGATAGCGGCCTATGGCGCCACCGGCCAGTTCTACACCCAGATCAAAAACGGAGCACCGTTCGAGGTTTTCCTGGCGGCGGATGACAGCACGCCCGAGAAGCTCGAAAAAGAAGGCGACATAGTCCCGGGCTCGCGCTTCACCTACGCCATTGGCACGCTGGCGTTGTGGTCTGCCAAAGACGGCTATATCGATGGCACGGACAAGGCGCTGACTGACAAACCGTTCAAGCACCTGTCCATAGCCAACCCCAAAGCGGCCCCCTACGGCCTGGCGGCTACGCAAGTGCTGGCCAGGCTTGGCCTGACGGACAAAGTCAAAGACAAGATCGTTGAAGGGCAAAACATTACACAGGCCTTCCAGTTTGTTTCCACCGGCAACGCTGAACTGGGTTTTGTAGCCTTGTCCCAGATCTATAAAGACGGCAAAGTCAGCAGCGGTTCGGCGTGGATTGTCCCGGAGGCCATGCATGACCCGATCAGGCAAGATGCCGTCATCCTCAAAAAGGGTGCGTACAATCCTGCTGCCAAGGCTCTGGCCGAGTACCTCAAGGGTCCAAAAGCGACTGCCATCATCCAATCCTACGGTTACCACCTGTAAATGCCGCTCACGAGTGCTGACTTCGCTGCAATCTGGCTGACCCTGCAACTGGCGTCATTGACCACTGTCATTTTGCTGGTGGTCGGCACTCCAATCGCACTGTGGCTGGCGCATACCCGGTCACGGTTGCGCGGCCCCATCGGGGCGATCGTGGCGCTGCCCCTGGTGTTGCCACCCACCGTCATTGGCTTCTATCTGCTCCTGACGATGGGCCCCCACGGGTACGTGGGCCAGTTCACCCAGTTCCTGGGGCTCGGCACCCTGACGTTCAGTTTTGCCGGGCTGGTGATCGGCTCGGTCATTTACTCCATGCCTTTTGTCGTACAGCCTCTGCAGAACGCATTTACGGCCATCGGCCCCAGACCGCTTGAAGTCGCCGCTACCTTGCGGGCGAACCGGTGGGATACCTTCTTCACCGTGGTCTTTCCTCTGGCCAGGCCCGGTTTTATCACTGCGGCGATTCTGGGTTTTGCCCACACGGTCGGCGAGTTTGGCGTGGTGCTGATGATCGGCGGCAATATCCCGGAAAAAACCCGGGTGGTGTCGGTGCAAATCTACGATCACGTCGAGGCGCTGGAATATGCGCAGGCCCACTGGCTCGCAGGGGCGATGGTGGTGTTTTCCTTTCTGGTGCTGCTGGCGTTGTATTCAAGCCGCAAGTCCCAAACCAGCTGGAGCTGAACATGACGTCGCACATCAGCCTCCGGTTGCAACAGCACTACCCCGGCTTTTCCCTGGATCTGGAGCTGGAACTGCCCGGCAAGGGCGTGACCGCACTCTACGGCCACTCCGGCTCCGGCAAAACCACCTGTTTGCGCTGTATTGCCGGCCTTGAGCGGGCAAACCAGGCCTTTGTGCAGATCAACGATGAAGTCTGGCAAGACAGCCGGCGCGATCTCTTCGTGCCGGTACACAAGCGCGCGCTGGGCTACATCTTTCAAGAGGCGAGCCTGTTCCCCCATCTTTCGGTGCGGGCCAACCTGGAGTTCGGCCTGCGCCGTATCCCGCGTCAGGAACGGCGGGTGGACCTGGCTCACGCCACCGGGCTGCTGGGCATCGCTCACCTGCTGGAGCGTGCCCCCAATCATTTGTCGGGCGGCGAACGCCAGCGGGTCGGCATCGCCCGTGCGCTGCTGACCAGTCCGAAGCTGTTGCTGATGGACGAACCCCTGGCCGCGCTCGACAGCCAGCGCAAGCGCGAAATCCTGCCGTATCTGGAGCGCCTGCACGCCGAACTGGATATCCCGGTGCTCTATGTCAGTCACTCCCAGGACGAGGTTGCTCGCCTGGCAGACCACATCGTGCTGCTCAGTGAAGGCAAGGTGCTTGCCAGCGGCCCCATTGGTGAGACCCTGGCCAGGCTGGACCTGCCACTGGCACGGGGAGATGACGCCGGGGTGGTCATTGAGGGCCGGGTAAGCCACTACGACGCTGCCTACCAGCTACTGACCCTGCAATTGCCTGGCAGTACCCAGCAACTGCGGGTAGCCCATTCGGCGATGGCCGTGGGTCAGACCCTGCGCGTCAAGGTGCAGGCCCGGGATATCAGCTTGAACCTCAACCCCGGCGAACACAGCAGTATCCTCAATAGCCTGCGTGTGACTGTGGTCGGCGAAACCCCGGCCGACAACCAGGCCCACGTCCTGCTACGCCTTGATGCGGGCGGTACGGCCCTGCTGGCGCGGATCACCCGCTACTCCCGTGACCAGTTGAACCTGGTAGCCGGGCAGTCGCTCTGGGCACAGATCAAGTCGGTGGCGGTACTGGCTTAAAGCGCCTGATTGCGCCGACTTATCAGGAAGCGGGCCGTTGCAATGCATAGCCCAGCCAGCAGGCCCAGGAGTACGCCCAGGCCGACAATCAGGGCTTTTTTCGGCTTGATCGGGTCAGTCGGCGTCTGGGCCTTGCGGTCAATGCTCGCCAACCCCAGACGGCTCATATCGGTGTTCAGGTTGCCAAGGCGAACGACTTCGGCACGCAAAGGCTCGATATCTTTCAGGAACAGATCCTCGTTTGAGCGCTTTGAGAGCATTTCGACCTGACGATTGACCTCGAGCAGTTTCAGCTTCTTGATGGTTTTGGCGATGCGCTCGTCAGTAAAATCGTCGGTTGTACGCTTGAGCAATGCGGCTCGCTCAGCCTCAAGGACTTGAGACCCCATGAAGTACAACGGAATATTTTGCGCAGTGATTTCGGTACGCATCTGCCTGGTGGACGAGCCCTGTGCCGAATTAGCAATAGACATCGGCGTGGTCGGTTGGGTGTACCCCAGAGATCTGGCGATGGAAATGGCTTCGCTGAGTTGGGCAATACGTGCGTCACGTTCGATTTTGAGTTCCAGGCGCAGGGCCTTCAATTCGTCCTCCAATTGCGCGCGATGCTGGGTATCGTCCTCGAGCAAAGTAGCAATTTCCCCTTCTTTTTCAGTGCGATAGCTTGAACGGGCTGCGTT
>JBILYW010000404.1:0-4109 GCA_044377555.1 Pseudomonas sp. | reverse complement strand
CTTCGCGTACTGGGCGCGATCTACCCCGCCTGACTTTCCCCATCAAAAGCCACACAGCAAAACGCCGCGAATCTACGCGGCGTTGAGTTTGAAGCCTGTGCGCTGCAATCAGATAGAGAACGACGAGCCGCAACCACATGTCGTGGTGGCATTCGGGTTCTTGATCACGAAGCGCGAGCCTTCCAGACCCTCCTGATAATCCACCTCGGCTCCTGCCAGGTATTGGAAGCTCATTGGATCGACCACCAGGCTTACGCCTTCGCGCTCCACAATGGTGTCGTCATCGGCCACTTCTTCATCGAAGGTGAAACCATACTGAAAACCGGAACAACCGCCGCCCGTAACGAAAACGCGCAACTTCAAACGATCATTACCCTCTTCATCGACCAGGCTCTTCACCTTGTGCGCAGCACCTTCGGTGAATTGCAAAGCCATGGGGGTGAAGGATTCGACGCTCATGCTGACTATCTCCCGGCGCTATGCCGCCATAATGCGTGATGACGCGCATTATCCGCTTCTCCTAGAAAAGCGGTCAACTATTCATACGTAGCAGCGGCACGCCACTGGCCTGCCGCTTGAAACGGGAAACTGCAGTTAAGGCAGCATTCCCGCGTGGGACAAGCCCAGACGCTCATCCAGGCCAAACAGGATATTCATGTTTTGAACCGCCTGCCCAGAAGCGCCCTTGACCAAATTATCGATCACCGACAACACCACTACCAGGTCGCCGTCCTGTGGCCGGTGCACCGCAATACGGCAGACGTTGGCACCGCGCACACTGCGGGTTTCCGGGTGACTGCCCGCAGGCATCACATCAACAAACGGCTCGTTGGCATAACGCTTTTCGAACAGCGCCTGCAGGTCTACGGAGCGATCAACCACGGTGGCGTACAACGTGGAGTGGATGCCGCGAATCATCGGCGTCAAATGCGGGACGAATGTCAGGCCCACATCTTTTCCAGCAGCACGACGCAGCCCCTGGCGAATTTCTGGCAGATGGCGATGGCCTTTAACCGCATACGCCTTCATGCTTTCGGACGTTTCTGCGTATAGCGAACCTACGCTAGCGCCACGGCCAGCACCGCTTACACCCGACTTGCAGTCAGCGATCAGCAACGACGTATCCGCCAGTCCAGCTTCCAGCAAAGGCAGAAAACCCAATTGGGTTGCAGTTGGATAGCAACCCGGCACCGCGATCAGGCGCGCCTGCTTGATTTGCTCACGATTGACTTCCGGCAGCCCGTATACCGCCTCGTTCAGCAGCTCTGGCGCACCATGGGGCTGGCCGTACCACTTGGCCCACTCATCAGCGTCCTGCAACCGGAAATCAGCGGAGAGATCGATCACCTTGGTGCCAGCGTCCAGCAGCTCGCCGGCCAGCGCATGGGCTACGCCATGGGGAGTGGCAAAGAACACCACGTCGCAAGCAGCCAATGCCTGGGTATCAGGCACGCTGAAGGCCAGACCATCGTAGTGACCACGCAGGTTGGGATACATATCGGCCACTGGCAGGCCAGCCTCGGATCGTGAAGTAATGACAACCACTTCAGCCTGCGGATGCTGTGCCAGCAAACGCAGCAATTCGACCCCGGTGTAACCCGTGCCGCCGACAATACCGACCTTGACCATAACCTGCCCTCAACGAACCCACTGGAAAGCCCTCGATAATAGGGACACCACGCCTCTGCGACAACCGCCAAGGTGACTCGCAGGCGCTCTACTACTACTATTTGATCTACCGTGAACCTGGGAATAACTAAAAATGCTTTATCTATGGCTCAAAGCCTTCCACATCATCAGCATCGTCTGCTGGTTTGCCGGCCTCTTTTACCTGCCTCGCCTCTTTGTTTACCACGCACAAAGCGAAGACGCCGTCAGTAAAGAACGATTCAGCATCATGGAACGTAAGCTGTATCGCGGCATCATGGGTCCGGCAATGATTGCGACCCTGATCTTCGGCGGCTGGCTGCTCATGCTCAACCCTGGTTTTCTCAGCCAAGGCTGGATGCACGTCAAACTGACGCTGGTGTTCTTGCTGATCGGCTACCACCACATGTGTGGCGCGCAGGTAAAACGCTTTGCCCGTGGTGAAAACACGCGTACTCACGTGTTCTATCGCTGGTTCAACGAAGTGCCGGTGGTGTTCTTGCTGGCTATCGTAATTCTGGTGGTGGTCAAACCGTTTTAAACTCACTTCCTGACGATCCGAGGTTATCCAATGTCACTGCCCGCTCTGCTTGAACAACGCTTGCGCCTGCCGGTAGTTGCCGCTCCCATGTTTCTGATTTCCAACCCGCAACTCGTCCTGGCCTGCTGTCGCAACGGTGTTGTAGGCAGTTTCCCTGCGCTCAACCAGCGCGAGAGCAGCGGGTTCAAGGCATGGCTTGAAGAGATCGAAGCCGGGCTCGCGGCATTGGATAACCCTGCGCCCTACGCCGTAAACCTGATCGTGCACAACAGCAACCCGCGGCTGCAGGCGGATCTGGCGATCTGCATCGAGCACAAGGTGCCTGTCGTCATTACCAGCCTGGGCGCCGTCAAGGAGGTCGTTGATGCCGTCCACAGCTATGGCGGCCTGGTGTTCCACGATGTCACCACCCGCCGTCATGCCGAGAAAGCCGCAGAAGCCGGGGTCGACGGTCTGATTGCCGTCGCCGCCGGAGCCGGTGGGCATGCAGGTACCTGGAGCCCTTTTGCACTCGTGGCCGAAATCCGGCAGTTTTTCAACAAGACCGTGCTGCTCTCGGGCTGCCTGAATCACGGCCACGAAATCCTGGCGGCCCAGATTCTGGGCGCAGACCTTGCTTACCTCGGTACACGCTTTATCGCTACCCAAGAAAGCCATGCGCCTGACGCCTACAAAGAGATGCTGCTGGCATCCCGCGCCGCCGATATCATTCACACCCCGGCGGTATCAGGGGTACCCGCCAGTTTCATGCGCCAAAGCCTGGAAAACGCAGGGTTCGACCTCGCGGCACTCCAGGGCAAGGGCGAAACCCGGCTTAAACCGCTGACTGATGAAGCCAAGGCATGGAAAACAGTCTGGTCTGCTGGCCAAGGCGTAGGTGATATCCACGACCTGCCAACAATTGACCAATTGATCGCGCGCCTTGATGAGGAATACCGCAAGGCACAACACCTCGCATCAAGGCTTGCCCAGCACTGGCCGCATCACTGACATTGACCAGCCCGCCAACCTCGGCGGGCTTTTTTTAAACACATCCGGACAAGGAAGCCACCATGCCCGAGCTGAGCCTGGACAAAACCCCTCAAGAACAATACGCACCGCTGGACCCTTTGGGGTTCAGTGGCCGGATCGGGCGTTTGCGGCTGCTGGCCTGGAGCATGGTCATCAGCAGCATCGCCATGGTGACGTCACTGCTGGTACTGCTTGCCATCAAGGTCTCCCCCACGCTTGGCATTACCTGTGGTGCAACGCTCACACTGGCCTACTTCATCATCAGCCTGAGAATCAGCGCCCAGCGCTTGCATGACATCAACTGGTCCGCCTGGATGCTGTTGCTGCATCTGGTGCCCGTGGCCAACCTGGTCCTGTCCCTCATGATGCTGTTAATGCCCGGCACTCCCGGCCCCAATAAGTACGGCCCGCCGCCACCGCCCAATAGCCGGGCAGTCAACGTACTGGCGGCAATCACGATCTTTTTGATTGGGTTGAGCATTTGCGCAATGGTTGCCGTGCTGGCTTTGGGCCTGATGACTGCGGTGATCAACGCAGTCAACAGCAACAGCCTGTAGACTGCGTGCCTTAATGAACGCGTTAACGCCAGGGACATCATTGTCACCGGACTGTACCGTTGCAATGGAGAACAGCATGACCCGTTACGCTTTAATCACTGGTGCCACCAGCGGCATCGGTCTGGCCCTGGCTGAAGCCCTTGCCCGACGCGGGCGCAGCCTGATTCTGGTGGCCCGACAGCGGGATGCGCTGGAAACCATTGCACTTGAGCTGACCCAGCGTTTCGGCGTCGAGGTTTTGTTCCGCGCCTGCGATCTGGGCGAACCCCTGCGCCTGTCCGGTTTTTTGCTGGAGCTCGAAGAAGGTGACCGCCAGATCGACCTGCTGGTCAATTGCGCGGGCATTGGCACCT
>JBILYW010000030.1:0-12260 GCA_044377555.1 Pseudomonas sp. | reverse complement strand
GCGAGGTCAAACGGCTGAGCGATTGCTCGGCGTATCTGAACTCCTGGGCAATATCGGGCCTTGAACAGAACGCCCCCGTGCAACGGTTGATCGGGTCCGGCCGCGCATTCAGGGTGCCGGTGCGCTCGATCAGCTTTTGTGCGAAGTCGCGCTTGGGGTCTGCCGGGTCGAGTTTCATGCCGGTCGGGGTGTCGGTATCAATCTTCTGATAGTCCATCCACATCTTCAGCTTGCCGCTGTTCTGATACCAGTCGCCAAGGATGCCCGAGCGCGAGTCCGCCGGCATCAGGCGCAGGAAGTTGACCTCGGCGCCATTACGGATCAAGTCAAAGTACAAGCGGGTCTGCGCCTGGTGCGAGACGTTGCCGAACACATCAAAGTTGACCGCCAGCTGGTAGTAGGTGCGTTCCAGCAACGGGTAGTCGAACAGCCACATCGTTTGTGGAATCTCGCCGATCAGGCCCTTGCTGACACTGGCGCTGTCGAAATGGCGAAACACTGTCAGCAAGGCGTTGTCGTTACCTGCCCACAGGGTCGACCAGCTCGGCGGCGGCATGTCGGCATAAGCCTCCTGGCGCAGCTTTTCATAATCGTTACGCTTGTCGCGATAGTTGTGCCACAGCGAGATAACACTGCCAACGTCGTCGATCTGGCCGGGCATCGCCAGCAATGGCGTTGCGATGCCCCGGTAGACCGCGTCGGTGACGTAGCGATCGCGGGCTGGCTCCTGGAACACGGTCCAGAAGTTGTCGCGAATCACATCGGTCGCGATCTGCCCGCGGCACACCGGCCCACGGATAAAGGTGCGCACGAAATACTCGGCGTTATCGAGCATGAACTGATAACGCGCCACTGCGGGGATCGCTTCAAAGGTTTCAAACGGATTGGCCCGGCCACGTGGCCCGTACCCCGGCAGTGACGTGGCATGCCAGTTGCCGCTGTAGAACAGCTGTTTGACCCGCGCCAGCTTGTGCGCACCCATCGGGTAGGTGATGTGGGTTTTATGCACGATCACGCCCTGGACCGGCATCAGGCGGTAGTAAAAAGCGGTACCGGGATCGTCGTTTGGCCGACGGGTAGCGATCAGGTCAACCGGCTGCCCGCTGGGCGTGCGCGAACGGACCCATTGGAAGAAATGCCCCGGCACGCCATTGTCGAAATAGGCATGGGCCAGGAACAGGTGCTCATATAACCAGCGCGCCACCAGCGCTTCTGTCGAGCCGGAGCGGTTGAGCAGTTCTTCCCACTCGGCAATCTGCGCCGCCTCGCCGGCCGTGGGTTTGATTGCATGCTGATCGACGGGGGCGCCCTGCCCCAGCCAGGTTTGTACGGTGTGGTACTGCTTGTCTGTCAGACCGGTAACGGCCAGGGGCATGCCCTCTTTGGGGTGGCTCTGGGCGTAGGCATTGAACTCGCCCGGCGCCGGGCAGACGTTTTCGCGGTTCAGGCCCAGCACGATTTCTTCGGGCAACTTGGCGTTGGGGGTCAGCGGCGTGCTGTGCCCCAGCTCCAGCATGCGCGCCATCAAGGCTGCCTGCGCACCTTGGGCGTCGAGCACCGAGTAGAAGCCTTTGTTGCGCCACTCGTTCGGGCCGCTGGCATCGTAAAAGATCCGCGTCGGCGCGATGGCATCGACACGGTCGCCCTTGTACACGGGCACTTTGCTTGCCCCCCGGGTGGCGCCCTCCGCGCTCCCCAGGTTCAGTTGACAGGCCGCGTCGTTACAGGCGTGGCAGGCAACGCATTTTTCAGTAAGGATCGGCTGGATATCCCGAGTGTAGGAAATAAGCGGGCTAACCAGCGGGGCTTGTGCCAACGCGGTACTGCACACCACCAGCGTCACGGCGCCGGTGAGGAGGCGAAAAAACATGTGCCATTGTCCTGATATCAAAAAATATATCGCGATTCTACCCGTGGAACACTCGCCTTAACATGAATCAAATTCATGTAAATCAGCGAACGCTCAAATCCCACGCAGGTTTGTTATGCTTTGGCATCTTTTGCATGGCTCTAACAGGTAGTCCTATGTCTGACCGCAGCGCTCGTCTCCAAGCACTTCAGCAAGCCCTCAAAGAGCGCATTCTGATTCTCGATGGCGGCATGGGCACTATGATCCAAAGCTACCGTCTAGAGGAACACGACTATCGTGGCACACGCTTTGCCGACTGGCCGAGCGACGTCAAAGGCAACAACGACCTTTTGATCCTCAGCCGCCCCGATGTGATCGGTGCCATTGAGAAGGCGTATCTGGATGCCGGTGCCGACATTCTCGAAACCAACACCTTCAACGCCACCCAAGTGTCTCAGGCCGACTACGGCATGCAGGCGCTGGCCTACGAACTAAACGTAGAAGGCGCACGCCTGGCACGCAAGGTGGCTGACGCCAAGACCCTGGAGACCCCGGACAAACCACGCTTTGTCGCCGGCGTGCTCGGGCCTACCAGCCGTACCTGCTCGCTGTCGCCGGACGTGAACAACCCCGGCTACCGCAACGTGACCTTCGATGAACTGGTGGAGAACTACACCGAGGCCACCAAGGGCCTGATCGAAGGCGGCGCCGACCTGATCCTGATCGAAACCATTTTCGACACACTCAACGCCAAAGCCGCCATTTTCGCCGTACAAGGCGTGTTCGAAGAGCTGGGCGTCGAACTGCCGATCATGATTTCCGGCACCATCACCGATGCCTCCGGCCGTACCCTGTCGGGCCAGACCACCGAAGCGTTCTGGAACTCCATCAGCCACGCCAAACCGATTTCGGTCGGTCTGAACTGCGCCCTGGGCGCCAGTGAGCTGCGGCCCTACCTTGAAGAACTGTCGAACAAGGCCAGCACCTACGTATCGGCTCACCCGAACGCGGGCCTGCCCAACGAGTTCGGCGAGTACGACGAACTGCCGGCCGAAACCGCCAAGGTCATTGAAGAATTCGCCCAAAGCGGCTTCCTCAACATTGTGGGCGGCTGCTGCGGCACCACGCCGGGCCATATCCAGGCCATCGCCAACGCTGTTGCCGGTTACGCGCCACGCCAGATCCCGGACATCCCGAAGGCCTGCCGCCTTTCGGGCCTGGAGCCGTTCACCATTGATCGCAGCTCGTTGTTCGTCAACGTCGGCGAGCGGACCAACATCACCGGTTCCGCCCGCTTCGCCCGCCTGATCCGTGAAGACAACTACACCGAAGCCCTGGAAGTGGCGCTGCAACAGGTTGAAGCCGGCGCGCAGATCATCGACATCAACATGGACGAGGGCATGCTGGACTCGAAGAAGGCCATGGTGACCTTCCTCAACCTGATCGCCGGCGAGCCTGACATCTCCCGCGTACCGATCATGATTGACTCCTCCAAGTGGGAAGTGATCGAAGCGGGCCTCAAGTGCATCCAGGGCAAGGGCATCGTCAACTCGATCAGCATGAAAGAAGGCGTCGAGCAGTTCATCCATCACGCCGGGCTGTGCAAGCGCTACGGCGCCGCCGTGGTGGTAATGGCCTTCGACGAATCAGGCCAGGCCGACACCGAAGCGCGCAAAAAGGAAATCTGCAAACGCTCCTACGACATTCTGGTCAATGATGTGGGCTTCCCGCCGGAAGACATCATCTTCGACCCGAACATCTTTGCCGTGGCCACCGGTATTGAAGAGCACAACAACTACGCCGTGGACTTCATCAACGCCTGTGCCTACATCCGCGACGAGCTGCCGTATGCCCTGACCTCGGGGGGCGTGTCCAACGTGTCGTTCTCGTTCCGTGGCAACAACCCGGTGCGTGAAGCGATCCACTCGGTGTTCCTGCTGCATGCGATCCGCAATGGCCTGACCATGGGCATCGTCAACGCCGGCCAGCTGGAGATCTACGACCAGATCCCGACCGAGCTGCGCGACGCCGTGGAAGACGTGGTGCTCAACCGCACCCCGGACGGCACCGACAACCTGCTGGCCATTGCCGACAAGTACAAGGGCGATGGCAGCGTCAAAGAGGCCGAGACCGAAGAATGGCGCGGCTGGGAAGTCAACAAACGCCTTGAGCACGCACTGGTCAAGGGCATTACCACCCATATCGTTGAAGACACCGAAGAGTCGCGCCAGTCCTTCAAGCGCCCGATCGAAGTGATCGAAGGCCCGCTGATGTCAGGCATGAACATCGTCGGCGACCTGTTTGGCGCCGGCAAAATGTTCCTGCCCCAGGTGGTGAAATCCGCCCGTGTAATGAAACAGGCCGTGGCTCACCTGATCCCGTTTATCGAGCTGGAAAAAGGCGATAAACCCGAGGCCAAGGGCAAGATCCTGATGGCTACCGTAAAAGGCGACGTACACGATATCGGCAAGAACATCGTAGGCGTGGTGCTGGGCTGTAACGGCTACGACATCGTGGACCTGGGCGTGATGGTCCCTGCGGAAAAAATCCTGCAGGTGGCCAAGGAACAGAAGTGCGACATCATCGGCCTTTCCGGCCTGATCACCCCGTCGCTGGATGAAATGGTCCACGTCGCTCGCGAGATGCAGCGTCAGAACTTCCATCTGCCATTGATGATCGGCGGCGCGACCACCTCCAAGGCGCACACCGCGGTCAAGATCGAACCCAAGTACCAGAACGATGCCGTGATCTACGTCACAGACGCCTCCCGCGCCGTGGGCGTGGCCACGCAGTTGCTGTCCAGGGAACTGAAGCCGGCCTTCGTTGAAAAAACCCGTCTTGAGTACATTGAAGTGCGCGAGCGCACCGCCAACCGCAGTGCCCGTACCGAGCGCTTGAGCTACCCGGCCGCCATCGCGAAAAAACCGCAGTTCGACTGGAGCAGCTACCAGCCGGTCAAGCCGACATTTACCGGGGCCAAGGTGCTGGACAACATCGACCTCAAGGTACTGGCCGAGTACATCGACTGGACCCCCTTCTTTATCTCGTGGGATCTGGCCGGCAAGTTCCCGCGCATCCTGACCGACGAAGTGGTGGGCGAAGCCGCCACCGCGCTGTATGCCGATGCCCGGGAAATGCTCGACAAGCTGATCGACGAGAAGCTGATCAGCGCCCGTGCCGTGTTCGGGTTCTGGCCGGCCAATCAGGTGAACGATGACGATCTGGAGCTGTACGGTGATGACGGTCAGCCGTTGGCCAAACTGCATCACCTGCGCCAGCAAATCATCAAGACCGATGGCAAGCCGAACTTCTCCCTGGCCGACTTTGTCGCGCCAAAAGACAGCGGCGTGACCGACTACGTCGGTGGCTTTATCACCACCGCCGGGATCGGCGCCGAAGAAGTGGCCAAGGCCTATCAGGACGCGGGCGACGACTACAACTCGATCATGGTCAAGGCCCTGGCCGACCGCCTGGCCGAAGCCTGCGCCGAATGGCTGCACCAGCAGGTGCGCACCCAATACTGGGGTTATGCCAAGGACGAGCAACTGGGTAACGATGAGCTGATCAAAGAGCAATACAGCGGCATCCGCCCTGCCCCCGGCTACCCGGCGTGCCCGGATCACACCGAAAAAGGCACCCTGTTCGCCTTGCTCGACCCCGAAGCCGAAGAAATGCGGGCGGGCCAAAGCGGCGTGTTCCTCACTGAACACTACGCCATGTTCCCGGCAGCAGCGGTCAGCGGCTGGTACTTCGCTCATCCCCAAGCGCAGTACTTTGCGGTGGGCAAGGTCGACAAGGACCAGATCGAAAGCTACACGGCACGCAAGGGCCAGGACCTTAGCGTCACCGAGCGCTGGCTGGCGCCCAACCTTGGATACGACAACTGACAGCCCCTGTTGTAACTCCTGTGGGAGCCAGCCTGCTGGCGAAGCAGGCAGCATGGTCTGCCTGAGTCACCCCGGTGATGCTTTCGCGAGCAGGCTCGCTCCCACACATTTTTTGGGGTTTCACACGGGGTCAAGGCTTGTAATCGCTTGCGCCGTGAGGCGTTCGCACAGCAAGCGCACTTCGTATTTCTTGCGTTCGTCCAGGGCGTTGATGTCACTCTGATATTCATCGCCCAAATCGGCATGCCGCTCTTCCAGGGCGGTGTGCTCGGTTGCAAACCGTTGCTCCAACGCCCGAAATTCTTCCGCGTGCTGACGTTTCAGGTAGTTGAGCCAATAGTCCTGCAGAACCAGCTGTTGCACGAAGGCAGGCGAAGCTTCGGCCGCCTTGACGCGTTGGTAGGCATCCTCGATTTCCTGCGCGGTGACTTTGGCTGCCCGCCGGTACTGCATGCCTTTGGGCTGGGCCGGCAGGTCCAGGCGCTTGCTCAAACTGATGCGGTAGGCCAGGCGGATTTCGGCAGCATCGCCGCCCTTTTGCGCTTGAAAGGCCGCCTCGGCGATGCCCTCCACTTGCCCCAGCCGAAACAGCCGCCTGGCCAGGCGGAGCAGGACCGGCCCCTCCTGGCCGGGCACCACGGCCTTGAGCGCATTGAATTCATACACCTTCACTTCCAGATCGCTGAACAACAGGATGCGCCCGTCGCCACAGGTGACATCCGAATGGCCGATGATAAATAACTCGTTGCGCAACCGGGCGTCCGACTCGGCAGCCTCCAGCACCTCCCACACCCGCTGGGTCAGGCCAGCGCGGTCCTTGATAAAGTCCTGGGTAAACTGCAATTGATCGAGCAAGTAAAACAGGCCCCGGCTCTCGCCATGGGCCCGCAGCGCGTCCCAGGTCGCATGTTTTGGCGAATCGTCGGCAACCCCCTCGAACCAGCGGGCCTGTTGTTGCGCCAATTGCCCCGGGGTCAGGTTATCAAGATGGTCCAGGTTTTCATCAGGGTTGTGTTCGTCTGCCAGACTGCTGCTGGTGCTGTCGTCGACATAAGCCAGGCCATTTTCGATCTCCTCGAGCGAATACCCCAGGCCATGCCCCGAGAAGTCCCAATAGTCGCGCAACGTCTCATAGCCTGAGGCGGACAGCATGTTGTCGGACAGATTGGTATTGGCCATCAGTGCGTCGTTATCGCCCTCGAACAGTTCGGTGGGGATGTACTCGATCTGGTTGTTGCTCAGGTCCAGGTTTCTGAGGGCAGGCGTAGTGAGCACCCGGTTAGGCCAACTGACCAGGTGGTTGCCCTGCAGGTTCAGGGTTTGCAGGTGGTCCATTCCGGTCAGGTCAAAGCTGTCCAGCCGGTTATGGCTCAAGTCCAGCCATTGCAGGTGTGCCAGGGCGCGCACCCCCTCCTCTGTTTCTAAACGGTTGCAGGACGCTTCAAGCCGGGTGAGGTTGGGCAATGAGCCCAACCCCTCGGGCAAACGGGTCAACTGATTGTTATTGAGTTGCAAATTGCGCAACTCGGGAAACTCGCAGATAAACGCTGCCGAACCCTGGGCGGTGATCCGCGCGCCGGTCAGGTTCAACGAAGTGATATGGGGCTGGACCACGGTCAGCGCCGGTATGTCACCCAGGCACAGATCCGAGAAATCCAGGGCATGAAGGCTGTGGGGCTCGCCCGTTACGCCGGGAATCAGGGCCTGCCCCCAGGACTGCATGATCCGGTCAGCGGCCTGCCTGCGATCGACCGCACTGACCCAGCGCCCTCCTTCCCGATGGCTTGGGGTGTTGATCCAGCCGTTCAGTCGCTGGACCAGCGCGTCATGTTGTCGATTCCACGCAGCCAGCCGGGCATCGATCTCCAGCACACCCAGCCCTTGGGCCTGGAGCCGTTCGAGGCAGTCAACCGCTTCGCGCAGGCTCAACTCAGGGTTGGCGCGCTGCAACAGGGCGGTTCGACTGGCCCCGGGGTCCGCCGGATCGAACACTGGATCGGGGGTCAACAATACCGCATCGGTTTTCAACGACGGGGAGTCCGGCAAGAGCAAGTTCGGGTCATCGACGGCGTCTATGGGGAAAAATTCGGGGGTGCCACCGGTTTTACCTGCAGCCAGTAATGTCGTCGCTATATTCCCCACCCTGTCGCGCCCGGTACGTTGCCCGCAGACGAGCAAGCCCGCGCAGCTCTCGAGGCTCAACTGGCAGCCGTTCAGTTTGGTGCCCGCCAGCAACCCGTCGTGGCCACTGAAAAGGGCATCGGGCAGGGTTTTGATCGCACTGTGGCTCAAGTCCAGTTGTTGTAACTGCCCTAGATCCAGTGCACCGTCCGGCCAGGCCCGAATACCCGTGAGACTCAGATCAAGGGACTGCAGGCGGGTCATGGCACTGACATCCAGGGCCGTGACGCGATTGCCCCGCAGATTGAGCTGCTCAAGCCCGCTCAGCCGGTTCAGGCGGCTCTGCAGCAAGGGGGTGACCGCCAAATCGTTATGGGCCAGATTCAGGTCAGTCAGGTGCCTGAATTCACTCAGGCTATGGGGCAATTCCGTCAGCCCGTTGCGGCTCAGGTTCAGCTGATGCACCCGGGTAAACGAAGCCAGGAAGCGCTCCAGCACTTCGGCAGGCACCCCCAGTTCGCTCATATTGAGCCGATGCACATGGGCAAATGCTTCGTGGCCCGGCAAAGCCGGCAGATCGCTGAGCACGCCGCCCGACAGGTCCAGCTCCACCGGGTGCTGGCTGACCCGCCATGAAGGCCCGGCGCTGACGTCCTCCAGGCCCAGCCGTCGAGCGACCCCCAGGCTCCAGCAGCGCTGGATTTTTTCCGCCACTTGCCGGTGAAAAAGCTCATGGGCCGTGGACGGGTCCCGGCTCAACCAGGCCTGTACCCCTGCGCCGAGCAACCGGTGCTCTGCATGCATGCTGTTCACCCGTCCGAATAACCCGGCCAGCGCGCCTTCGCCGGGTGCCAACAGGGCAATGGCCCGGCTGGCAAACTGCGAGTCGCGGGGCATAAAACGCGTCAGGCAACCGGTGCAGTAAGCCACCGACCATTTCTCCACATCCACCGGCAGAGCCGGGTTGGCTCGCAGGTATTGGCAGGCTTGCAACACCGTCCCTGGGTCAATGTTCGACCAATCCAGAAGCAACCCGCTCCATATCCGCTCATGACCTGAAAACAGTGAGTCGGGCAGTGCCTGGATGGACGTACCGAACAGATCAAGGGTGTCCAGATGCTCAAGTTCGAGTACCCCCGCCGGCCACTGCTCCAGGTGCCCGCTGACGCGCAACACCCGCAGCCGGGGCCAGCCGCTGACGTCCAGCGCCGGCATCGAGCCATTGAGGGTCAAGCGTTCCAGTTGCCCGACTGTCTTGAGTTGATCCATAAATACCGGCGGGAACCCCTGCCATCCAGCCTCCAGTGACAGCCCGGTGACTGTGGGCAGCCGGGTCAAGGCGCGGGCGACCCGGTGCATGTCGTCCTGCTCAATTCGCAATTCCAGCGTGCGAACGCCGCTGAAGCGCTTTACAAACCCCAGGTCAGGCTCGCTAAACATCAGGTCGGCGCTCAGCTTCAGGTTTTTGACATGGGAGAAGTCAGCTTCCAGTGCCGGAAGATCGCTTACCAAGCCCATGTCAAACTCAAGATTGAGGTAAGCCCAAGCCTCCCCCTCGCGGTATACCCTCACCCTCCAGCAGTCGATGAGGCGGTCAGAGGCCAGTTGGCGTATACGTCGAGCAAATGATTCCTCTGTCGCTCCGGCCCACTGTTGCAGGGTGGTACGCAATGCCTCCAGTTCACGTTGCCGATTGGCCAGCACGGCGAATATCTGCTGATCGTTTTTACCCGCATCCAGCTGCCGGCCGATAAAACTCGCGGCCTCCTCGTCCGTGATCATGGGGTACAGATCGCGCACCCGGGTAATCAATGACGGATGGCTATCGAAGGCCTCGCCTCTGCCCGACAGGGCATAGCCGATCTGGCCATTGATCCGTTGCAACGCCGGCCTGGAACCGGGCACGCGCAACTTCAGGGTGCGCGCCATTTGCTCGCGGTGGGAAGTGGCATAACGGGCCACCGACCCCTGCCACTCACCGGGTGCGCTGGCCAGGTGCAGGCCGGCCTCGATGGCCAGGCGTTCACTGTCGATGGAGGCCAGGCCCGGCAGGTACAACCCGCCAAGCGCACGATTCAAGCGCCCCTGTTGCGTGTAATGACGCGCGAGGTTGTCCAGCTCCCCGGTCACGCGCCCGGTCAGGCGCAAACGCTCCAGATCCTTCGCGTCGGCCTGCCCGAGCACTTCCCGGGCCGCCCGTTCGGACAGCCGCGAAAACCTGCGCCGCAGTGCCTGAATCTGTGGGTCGGTGTCCGCCTGCCGGGGGTTATGCAACGCGCTGGCCCGGCGTTGTTTGAGGGCGTCCCGGCGAGAGGTCTGCGGGCCGATCAATGCGTCCAGCGCCTGCTCGTCCCTGAACTGCTCCAGCGTGTCCAGCAACAGGGCGGGCGCGGGCAGCCCCTCCAGGTGTACCTTGCGCAATTGATCGTCGGTCACCCCGCTGACATCGCCGATCTGCCCCAGCACCCGGTCATCGAACCCTTCGGTCTGGTGCCCCAGGCGCCGCAGCAAGGTCGAGCGCTGCCACTGCAACGGTTGCTCATGGCTGTGGCGCCAGGCCCCGGCGTTGTTGTGTTTGAGCAGGGGCCGATAGGCGCTGTCGTCGCCCGGAGGCTTGATCCGCCAGGCATCGAGCTGCGGGTCATGGGCCTGCTCGTAGAAATACCGGTCCACCCGCACATAGGTTTTACCCTCGAGCCGATACTGGCCCAGGGCATTGGGTTCGACCTGCGGGCTGAAAGCAGCCTCGCATCGATACGGCTCCAGATCGGGCTGCCACAGCCGGGTTTCACCGTTGGGCAGTACGATTTGCGTCAGCTGGTCGAGCCATTTGGACAGGGCGCCCGAGGCGATATTGCGGGCCAGGCGCCCGCCCCCGTCCATCACACCGATCAGGGCCACATTCAGCGCCACCGACTCCAGATGAGACCAGGCCCCTTCGACATCGCCGACCGCCCATGACTCCATGCCGTGGTAAACCTCCATACCCATTTGCAGCGCCATCACTGCCATCATCACTTCGCCGGCGCCGGGGATAAAAAAAGCAGCCACGTTCAAAACGTCCAGCCCCAAGCCCAGGTAATACTCCAGGCGTTCCTGCAGCAACCTGGCGTCGGCATCGGCCGTGGGCACGGCCAGCACCCGCGCATTGGCTTTGATGCGCTCCAGGTGAAGGGTATTGAGGGTTCTGAACAGCTCTGCAGGCGCCGTCTCGATACCGGTCACGCTCAGCCGCAGGTCAACTTCGTCCACATACACCGGGGCCTCGATGCCTTTGGGGTCCGGTTTTTTCTGGAACAACTGGTGGTTCAGTCGCGCCAGGAACGTCTGCGCGCTGCCCTGGGGTACCAGGCCGGCACACAACTGTTGATACTCAGGCAAACGCAGGTTCAGGCCCAACTCGTACTGAAAAGCTTCCAGCGAGGGATACTCCTTGAGCGGGTGCGACGGGGCTCCGGGCATATAGACCAGCAAGGGCTCCATGTCTGAGTGTTTCATCAGCGGCACGCCACTGATGCCGGTGTTATCCCATTCCAGCACTGGCCACCATGAACGATACGGGCCGATCAGCAGCACCTCGCCCAGAGTCAGGCCATACAGGCTGAGCTGGCTGAAGACCACGGGCTTGCCCGCCATGCGCGGGGCCGGATGCCCCCGCAGCAGCGCCTTGAGCATGTCATGGGCCGGCGCCGAGATTTGCTTTTGCATCAGGGCCGCATGCATGCGCACTGCCAGCAGCTCTTTTTGCGCCCGGATCATCCTCTGCCGCACGACGGCCCCCCTGCCCGGCGCATCGAACACAGCGCTCAGATGGTCCTGATACTGCTGGCCCAGGTCCAGCGCCCGGCAAATCCGCGAAAACACCTCGGGCGACATGTCGCGCTTGACCCGGTAGTTGAAACCGCTGACCGGGCGCAGGTTGTCCCACTCCTCCTTGAGCTTGCCCACCAGCAGTCCCGTGCCGTGTATCAGCGCGTCGGCGACAGACTCTACAGGGTCGGGCCCCTGACGCTGCCGGAGCAGGCCCACCGGCAACGCCCCTTGGGGCGCCAGCGCGCTGGTCCGGCCTTGTACCCGTTGCGAAAAATCTTCGTTGCCTTCGAAGTTAAGCAACGCCGCCTGCAGCAGGCTTTGGTGTTGCACTGGCTGGTTGCGCCGCAGATAAAACAGCCGGTCGTTGTACACATCGAGCGCCTGGCCGGTGGCGCCATGGCTGTGCAAGGCCTCCTTGAGCCGGGGCTCGGCGAACTGGGTAATGCCTTGCAAGTCTTTGAGGCTCCTGGCCAGCGCCTCATTGGCCAGACGGCTGCGCGCCTGTGCGCCCATCAGCGCCTCGCACAGCCATGAAGGTGCGCGGGTGAACCAGGCCGGTGGTGAAAGCCGGGAAACATGCCCGGGAAAGA
>JBILYW010000029.1:0-12263 GCA_044377555.1 Pseudomonas sp. | reverse complement strand
GAAAGCCGCACAGGGGGTCGCTGGCGTAGGCATCGACCTGGGCCGGATCGCGACTGAGCCAGTCATACCGCGTGCGATTGGGTTTGAAAGCTTTATTGAACGAGCCGAAAGACAGCCATTCGATCAGCGCACTGCGTCCTTTGGGCCCCTGACGCAAACGCTCGAAACGGGCGATCAGGCTGGCGGCGCGATACAGCGCCACCGGCTGGAAATTCGAAGCACTGAGTATCGCGCCTTGCAGGCTGGCACTGTGATGCATCAAGTAGGCCTGGGCGATGTAACTGCCCATGCTGTGGCCGAGCAGAAAAACCGGCACTCCCGGATGGGTCTGGTTGATATGCCGGCTAAGGCTGGCCACATCACTGACCACTGCACACCAGCCATCGTTATCGGCAAAGTAGCCCGGGGTTCCGCGCTCGGCCGTTTTGCCGTGGCCACGCTGGTCGTGAGCATACAGCCCATACCCGGCATCACACAGCACTTTGCCCAGGCGGGCATAACGACCACTGTGTTCGGCCATGCCATGAGCCAGTAAAACAATGGCCTTGGGCGTGCCTGCCGGCAGCCACTGGTTAACGAAAAGACCGCTGCGGTCATTCGCTTCCAGCCAAAAAGTCGCAGGGGACATGGCAGTTCCTTTATTTGTTGTCGTAGCAGTGTATAGCGCATTTGCGCAGTGGCCACTCAGCAGGCGTGGTCGCAGCAATAAGATTCAAGATGTAAATGGCGAAGATCGCCGTATTTGCCTACAACTTGATAACTGTTAACGTCCGCAGGTTCCGCTTTTCACTGAGTGAAAGACGCGGCCAGACACGCTCAGGTACGAGGATAAAAACAATGCAACCTGATTTCTGGAATGATAAACGCCCGGCCGGTGTGCCGCTGGACATCGACATGACGACTTTCAAGTCGGTCGTTGATGTGTTTGAACGTTCCTGCAAAAAGTTCGCAGATCGCCCGGCTTTCAGCAATTTGGGGGTGACCATCACCTATGCCGAGCTGGAGCGCTACAGCGCCGCTTTTGCCGGTTATCTGCAGGAGCACACCGATCTCAAGCCCGGCG
The DNA here is from genome assembly GCA_044377555.1 of Pseudomonas sp. Taxonomy (GTDB): domain Bacteria; phylum Pseudomonadota; class Gammaproteobacteria; order Pseudomonadales; family Pseudomonadaceae; genus Aquipseudomonas. The sequence goes on along the minus strand of JBILYW010000029.1, from coordinate 11,200 downwards.
ACCGCATCGCCGTGCAAATGCCCAACACCCTGCAGTACCCGATTGCCGTATTCGGCGCCATGCGTGCGGGGCTGGTGGTGGTCAACACCAACCCGCTCTACACCTCGCGCGAGATGCTCCACCAGTTCAAGAGCGCGGGCATTCGCGCGCTGGTGTACCTGAACATGTTCGGCAAGCGCGTGCAGGAAGTGCTCAAAGACACCGAAATCGACTACCTGATCGAAGCCAGAATGGGCGACATGATGCCGGCCGCCAAAGGCTGGATCACCAATCTGGTGGTCGACAAGGTCAAAAAGCTGGTGCCGGCCTATCAGTTGCCCCAGGCGATTTCCTTCAAAAGCGTTTTGCGCCGGGGCGCGGGGCAAGTTATCCGACCGCTGACAGTATCCCTGGATGACACTGCGGTTCTGCAATACACCGGCGGCACTACCGGCCTGCCCAAAGGCGCGATGCTGACCCATGGCAACCTGATCGCCAACATGCAGCAGGTTCGCGCTTGCCTGTCCCAGCATGGGGCTGATGGCCAGCCCATCCTCAAGGACGGTCGCGAGATCATGATCGGGCCTTTGCCGCTGTACCATATCTATGCATTCACCGCCAATTGCATGGGCATGATGGTTACCGGCAACCACAACGTCCTGATCACCAACCCGCGTGACATCAAAGGCTTCATCAAGGAACTCAAGAACTGGAAATTCACCGCGTTCCTGGGGCTCAACACCTTGTTTGTGGCACTGATGGACCACCCTGACTTCAAGACCCTGGATTTCTCCGGGCTTAAAGTCACCAATTCGGGCGGCACGGCGCTGGTCAAGGCCACGGCCGAGCGCTGGGAAAAAATCACGGGGTGCCGCATTGTCGAAGGTTACGGCCTGACGGAAACCTCGCCGGTGGCCAGTGCCAACCCCTGTGGTTCTCTGGCAAGGCTGGGGACGGTGGGCATGCCGGTCCCGGGCACGGCCATGAAAGTGATCAGCGACGAGGGTGTAGACCTGGGGCTGGGCGAACGGGGCGAGCTCTGTGTCAAAGGCCCGCAAGTGATGAAAGGCTACTGGCAAAACCCCGAAGCCACCGCAGAAGTACTGGACGCCGAAGGGTGGTTCAAGACCGGTGATGTCGCGGTAATAGACCCTGACGGCTTTGTCCGCATCGTCGACCGCAAGAAAGACCTGATTATCGTCTCGGGTTTCAACGTGTACCCCAACGAAATCGAAGACATCGTCATGGCGCACCCCAAAGTGGCGAACTGTGCGGTGATTGGCGTTCCCGACGAACGTACGGGGGAGGCGGTCAAACTGTTTGTAGTGCCCCGTGCGGGTGGAGTGACCGTTGAGGAGCTCAAAGCCTACTGCAAAGACAATTTCACCGGTTACAAGGTGCCCAAGCAGATAGTGCTGCGCGAGTCTTTGCCCATGACGCCGGTGGGCAAAATCCTGCGGCGCGAGTTACGTGATATCGCCTGATTCGTTCAACCTGGCGACAGACGCCCGCTAGCCTCAAGGCAGCGGGCGTTTTTTTGGGCCGCAAAAATAGTGAAGATGCCTCGGCTGATGCGCTGTAAGGCTCGACATAGAGCGTTTTTGTTACAAATAGAGTCTTTGTACTAATGATGACTTTGGATTGTCCTACAGTCAGGTTTGTGACTCTAAAGCCCTTTTTTGGCTCTAGGCGCCCTTTGGCAAAGCTGCTACTCTCGGCGCGCTTTGTGACTTCCAGGCAAGTAAAAGCCAGAACTGTCCATTATAAAAATCAAACAAATAATAACCGCAGCCAATGCGGTGAAGAATTCGCAACGCTTAGGAGTGGGCTTCCATGATTGAAGGCTTTTGGAAGGACAAGTACCCAACAGGGATTGCTGCTGAAATCAACCCGGATGAATACCCAAACATTCAGACGGTACTGCGGGAATCTTGCCAGCGTTTCGCCGATAAACCGGCGTTCAGTAACCTCGGCAAAACCATCACCTACGGCGAGCTCTACGAGCAGTCGGGTGCTTTTGCTGCCTGGTTACAGCAGCACACAGACTTGCAACCCGGCGACCGCATTGCCGTGCAGTTGCCCAACTTGCTGCAATACCCGATCGCTGTGTTCGGAGCCATCCGCGCCGGCTTGATCGTGGTTAATACCAACCCGCTGTACACCGCACGGGAAATGGAGCATCAGTTCAAGGACTCCGGCGCCAGGGCGCTGGTCTGTCTGGCGAACATGGCGCATCTGGCCGAGAAGGTCGTGCCGCAGACCTCGGTCAAGTATGTGATCGTCACCGAAGTGGCCGACATGCTGTCGCCCTTCAAGCGTGTGCTGATCAACAGTGTCATCAAGTATGTGAAGAAAATGGTTCCGGCCTATCACTTGCCCCAGGCCATCAAGTTCAACGAAGTGCTGCGCAAAGGGCAGGGCCAGCCGGTCAAGGAAGCCAGCCCGGTCAGCAGTGATGTTGCCGTGCTGCAATACACCGGCGGTACCACGGGCGTGGCCAAGGGCGCGATGCTGAGCCACCGCAACCTGATTGCCAACATGTTGCAGTGCAAGGCGCTGATGGGTTCCAACCTCAATGAAGGTTGTGAAATCCTGATCACGCCATTGCCGCTGTACCACATCTACGCGTTCACCTTTCACTGCATGGCGATGATGTTGCTCGGCAACCATAACGTGCTGATCAGCAACCCGCGTGATTTGCCGGCGATGGTTAAAGAGCTGTCCAGGTGGAAGTTCACCGGTTTTGTCGGCCTCAACACCCTGTTTGTGGCGCTGTGCAATAACGAAGCGTTCCGCAAACTGGATTTCTCGGCCCTCAAGGTGACGTTGTCGGGCGGCATGGCGTTGCAACTGTCAGTGGCCGAACGCTGGAAAACCGTGACCGGTTGCCCGATCTGTGAAGGCTACGGCATGACCGAAACCAGTCCTGTGGCCTCGGTAAACCCTATCCAGAACATCCAGGTGGGCACGATCGGCATCCCGATGCCTTCGACCCTGTGCAAAGTGATCAACGATGCGGGTGAGGAGCTGCCTCTGGGTGAGGTGGGCGAGTTGTGCATCAAGGGGCCGCAGGTCATGAAAGGCTACTGGGAGCGTCCTGACGCGACCGCCGAAATCATGGACAGCGACGGCTGGTTGAAGTCCGGTGATATCGCGATCATTCAGCCTGATGGCTATATGCGCATCGTCGATCGCAAAAAAGACATGATCCTGGTCTCGGGTTTCAATGTTTACCCTAACGAGCTGGAAGATGTCATGGCCTCGTTGCCGGGCGTCTTGCAGTCAGCGGCCATTGGTATTCCTGATGAAAAAACCGGCGAGCTGATCAAGGTGTTTATCGTGGTCAAGCCGGGCATGACGCTGACCAAGGATCAGGTGATGGCCCATATGCGCGCCAACCTGACAGCCTACAAGGCACCGAAATTCGTCGAGTTCCGCGACAGCTTGCCGACTACCAACGTGGGCAAAATCCTGCGTCGTGAGTTGCGAGACGAAGAGCTGAAGAAGCTGGGTCTTAAAAAGTAACAGGCCCGTATACGACAAAGCCCCGCATTGCGGGGCTTTGTCGTTTTGGGGGCTACAGTACGAACTGTGCGAAATTGACGCCTGTGCCTGTCGGACGTACATCCTGCAGGAACGAGTCTTTGTCTGCACTCAGCTCAAGGCTCATGGTCGGCGTACGTTTGTGGGTCGCACGAACTACCATGCCTTCGCGTTTTTCACGCAGGAATGCGGTCGTTACCTTCAAGTGCAGCAACTCGTCGGTGCCTGGAGTGTGCAGCAACAGGTGGACCCATTCGTATTGGCCGACGGCCAGGCGGGCCAACGGGATATCGAACCACCAGATGTTCTTGTTGGTGTTCAGCGCGGCGAAATGGCAGTTGTTGACGCCGAGCACTGCGCCGCCGAGTTCCTGGTTTCTGCGGGCGATGGCCAGCTTTTTATCGAGTTTCATAACCTTCCTACAATTGCGGATCTTCAGCGTCATAGCCTGAGTACGTCGCGCATTCTCGGGGGTTAGGGGGCAAACATAAAGCCTAACCTGCACGGAACGACGAAATGATGGGCAGAAAATAAATGAAACTCGATGTGAGGCACGCGGGTCAACTGTGGGGTAGCCTTTGAGAGGTCAGGCACTTGAGTGTTTTCAAAGTCGCCAATTGGACTACTTTTAGGTACAACCCTTCGCTTGGAGGCGTGTTGAACTCAATAACTACGCGGCGAAAGGAGACGCTATGTTTTTTCCAGGCTTGAACGGCCTGCCCCTGGGCAAAGTATTGATCCGCACGGTCAAGGAATTTATCGACGATGAAATGTCGACCTACGCCTCGGCGCTGGCCTATCAAATGTTGTTTTCGCTGTTCCCCTTCATTCTGTTCCTGATCGCGCTGATAGGCTTTTTGCATCTGCCCGACTTCTTTTCCTGGCTGCGCCTGCAGTCCGAACTGGTGCTGCCACCCCAAGCGCTGGAGCAGGTCAACCCGGTGATTGATCAGTTGCAGCAGTCCAAGGGCGGATTGCTGTCGGTGGGTATCGTGATTGCGCTGTGGACGGCTTCGGCGGGTGTACGCCTGATGATGAGTGCGATGAATGCCGCGTATGACGTGGTTGAAGGGCGGCCCATCTGGAAGCGCTTTCCGCTGTCGATTTTTTACACCATCGGTATTGCCGGCATGCTTCTGGTTGCCGCTGCGCTGATGGTGCTCGGGCCGCAGGTGATGAGCTGGCTGGCGGGGCAGGTGGGGCTTGAAGATTTTGTGGTCACGCTGTGGACCATCCTGCGCTGGCCGGTGGTTATTTTGCTGATGATGATCGCCGTGGCCGTGATGTATTACGTGATGCCCGACGTAGAACAGAAATTCCGCTTCATTACGCCGGGCTCGGTGCTGGCGGTGGTGGTGTGGATTGTGGCGTCATTGGGTTTTGCTTTTTATGTAAAAACCTTCGCGGACTATAACGCCATGTATGGCAGTATCGGCGCGATTATCGTGCTGTTGCTGTACTTCTACATTTCGTCCGCAGTGCTGCTGCTGGGGGCGGAAATGAATGCCGTGATCGAGCATCTGTCGGCCGAAGGCAAGAATCCGGGTGAGAAAACCTTCAATGAATCTGAAGATCCTGATCCAAAGCAGCATCTCTCCGGCCTGGGCCGTGATCACTCCCTTAAACCCACTTCTGATGAATACTGACCATGATTCGTGAAATCCTGAAAATGGGCGACGAGCGTTTATTGCGTGTAGCCAAACCGGTACCAGAGGAGATGTTCGACACTCCGCAGCTTTGGCAGTTACTGGACGACATGCTGCAAACCATGGAACACGCGGGTGGCGTAGGTCTGGCTGCTCCGCAGATCGGCGTTGACCTGCAACTGGTGGTCTTTGGTTTTGAGCACAGCGAACGCTACCCGGATGCCGAGGCCGTGCCGCAGACCATTCTGATCAACCCGCTGATCACGCCGCTGAGCCCGGAGCTCGAAGAAGACTGGGAAGGTTGCCTGTCAGTGCCCGGCCTGCGAGGGATGGTCGAGCGTTTTCACAAGATCCGTTACGAAGGTTTTACCCCTAAAGGTGAGCCGGTCGTACGTGTGGCCGAAGGTTTTCACGCACGGGTGGTGCAGCATGAATGCGACCATCTGATCGGCCGCCTGTACCCGTCACGGATCAAGGACTTCACCAGGTTCGGCTTTATTGAGGTGCTGTTCCCGGATCTGGAGCCTGGCACGAAAGAGTAGTCCCCAGCGCTATCATCGCCTTGTTGCGTTGATAGCGAACGAGCCGCTCGTGCAGGGCGTGGGGCAAGTCCACGTCCAGGCTGAAGCCCAGGTTTTCATAGAAACCTTGCAGTTCGGGGTCGCAGAACAGCCAAACCGGGCCTTCACAGGTTGCGGTTGCGCCCCTGACCAGTTCGCCCGCCACACCTTGCCCGCGCAGTGCCGGCGCAACAAATAGCCCGGTCAGCCAGTAACCGTGAGCCACGGGCCGCAAACACAACCCCGCAATGATCTCCTCCTGACGGGCGACCCACAGTTGCGCGTCCTTGACCGCTTTCATCGACGACTGATGAGAGCGATAAAACTTGTTCATCAACGGCCATAAAGGCGCTTCAAGCGGGGCATAAACAATGGCGGTCATGAGTCCACAGGCTAAAAGTGAGGGGGCGCGCATTATATACAAACAAGGGAATGTTTTTATCGCGCCTTTGCGTATCGATAGTGAGGCCCATTCGAAATTAAAACCGGTAATAAAGCATTCTTTTTTGAATAACCTGTTTTAAATAAAAGTTCCCCCGCGATCGGTGTTATACCTGAGCTCACATCCCTGAACACTGGAGCTCATAACATGGCTAAAGGTATGGATTCAAAGAAAGCCGCGAAGAAAAAGCCGGCTAAAACAGCCGATGAAAAACGCGCTGATAAAAAATCCAAAAAGTCCGATACCGGATTGTTTGGTCATTGATTGATGTGTCGGGGGCTCGGTTCTCGGGCTCCCATTGTTTTTTAAGTCTGCATCGTCCATTTGGTAACTTTCTTGCGTGTGAGCGTTCCGTCGCATTCTGATGGCCATTTGCTTGCACGTGTTATTTGACTGGCTATGCTCCACCCTCACGGGGCCTGAGCAGTCAAATGCTTAAACCCTTGAAGTGCGTACAGCTCTAACGTTAAAAGTTAAAAGCGCAGGCGGTTTGTTGTGTCTTGAGACTTTTGAATTATCAATAGACAGCACCTCCAGGGATTGAGCCATGTTTAATTCGCACCGCAAAGCCGACCTGCTTGAGAATCAACGCCTTAACGGCTCATTGAATGACATGGCGGCCAAGGTTCAGGCCATCAGCCGATCCATGGCCATTATCGAATTCACCCCGGATGGCACCATCCTGGAGGTCAATGACAACTTTTGCCGGGTCATGGGTTATTCCAGCGAAGAGGTCCGCGGCAAGCACCACCGCATCTTCTGTGAACAGGCTTATGCCAAAGACAGCGAATACAGCCGTTTTTGGCGCGGTCTGGCAACTGGCGAACCCCTCAGTGGCACCTTTCTAAGGCTCGACAAGTCCGGGCGTGAAGTGTGGCTGGAAGCCAGTTACATGCCGATCATCGATGCGGGTGGTCAAGTTACCAGGGTGATCAAAGTCGCCTCGGACATCACGGACCGAATCAATAAAGAGCACGAAAACCAGAGCATCGTGAATGCCTTGAGCCGTTCCATGGCAGTGATCGAGTTTTCGCCTGATGGACGGGTCATCAATGCCAACCAGAACTTTCTCGACACCATGCACTACGGGTTGAGTGAAATTGTCGGCCAGCACCACGGGATGTTCTGTTGTCGCAGTGAGAGCGAGTCGGCCCAATACAAAGCTTTCTGGGCCTCGCTGAATCGCGGGGAATACCACTCCAGGCGTTTTGAACGGGTCGACAAGTACGGCCACACGGTTTTCCTTGAGGCATCCTACAACCCGATTTTTGATGCCAAAGGCCGACTGTATAAAGTGGTGAAGTTCGCCAGCGATATCACCGCACAAGTCACCAACCTGCAAACCGCGGCAGAGTCGGCCCACACCACCTCAGTGCAAAACGATGCCTGTGCGCAGAAAGGATCGCAGGTGGTTCAGCAGACAGTGCAAATCATCGAAGCCATTTCCAGGGACCTCAATGAAGCGGCGCAAAGCATTGATGCGGTGAGCAAGCAGTCGGACATCATCGGCAAAATTGTGCAGACCATTCGCGGAATTGCCGATCAGACCAATTTACTGGCACTCAATGCGGCCATTGAAGCGGCGAGGGCCGGGGAGCATGGTCGCGGTTTTGCCGTCGTGGCGGATGAAGTCAGAAGCCTGGCGGCGCGCACCAGTGCGGCCACGTTGGAGATCGTTGAAGTGGTGCGCAAGAACCATGACCTCTCGCTGAGCGCGGTGACCAGCATGCAGTCGAGCCTGAGTCGTACCGGCCTTGGGGTCGAACTGGCGAACGAGGCGGGGGAGGCCATCCTGGAAATCCAGCAGGGCTCCCGGCACGTAGTCGATGCGATCAGCCAGTTCAACTCGACGTTGCAGTTGCATTAATAGCCGGCACTTCCTGTGGTTGCTGACGAGGTATGAGGCTGCGACAAGGGCTGAAGGCCCTTCAAAGCCTCGTCAGCTGCTCTCGCGCACCATCAGTTCAAAGCCCATGTCCTGCACCGGGTTGGTCACTTTATTGCCGGCCATCAGTGTGAGCATCTGCTCGGCTGCGCGACGGCCAATAGCTTCACGAGGTGTGCGAATACTGCTCAGGCGCGGCACCATGAACTCGGATGACGGCAGGTCGTTAAATCCCAGTACGGCAATCTGGTCCGGGATTTTAATCCCGAAGCGTGCAGCCTCCAGCAGGGCGCCCTGGGCCAGGTCATCGTTGCCGAAAAAGATCGCATCCACTTGCGGGTGGCTGGCGAGCAATTGCAAAAACAGCTCGCCGCCCAGGCCCACAGAGGACGGGCGGGGAGTCAGTACCTCAAGGTCGGGGTTATACAGGCCGGCTTCCTGCAGGGCGCGACGGTAGCCTTCGCCGCGCAGGAGCGTGCGCTGGTCGAGTTGGGCTCCGATATAGGCCAGGTGGCGCCGTCCACGGGAGATCAGGTGCCGGGCGGCGGTTTCGCCGGCCTTCAACTGGGAAAAACCTACGCAGTTCAGGCCCTCGGCGGCATCCAGTTCCATCATGTACACACACGGCACATTGCTGGCCTCAATCATGCGGCGTGAACTTTCGGAGCGGTCAAAGCCAGTCAGCAACAGGCCGCGAGGGTGGTAGGCCATATAGTTGCGCAGCAGGTTCTCTTCTTCATCACGGGAGTAGTGGAAGTTACCGATCAGCACCTCAAACCCACGTGGGCGCAATACGTCATGGATCGCTTCGAGGGTGTCGATAAACAGGAGGTTGGACAATGAAGGCACCAGTACCACTACGGAGTGGCTCTGCGCCGAGGCCAATGCCCGGGCAGCCGGATTGACCACGTAGTTCAGCTCGTCAGCGGCAATTCGCACCTTTTCTGCAAGCTCGGTGGCGACGCTACTGATACCGCGCAAGGCGCGAGAGGCGGTAATGGGGCTGACACCCGCAAGGCGGGCAACTTCGTTAAGGGTAGGACGACCCGTGGTTCGGGTGTTTTTATCGTTTTTAGAGGTGGTCATCAGGGTGGCTTGCCAAACAAAATACAAGTCACTAAGGTAGCGCTGTCCTGGCGTGCCCGCAATTGCCTGATTGTGTGCAAGCCAGTAACCCCAGCTTTGTATGTCGAGAGCGTTACCGCGTCTCCCCATAAAAATGAGAAATAGACGTCGGTAGCCTGGTCTTTGTGCTTTGCTTTCAAGTATTGAACGCATGGACAAAGACAGCGCTGTCTACGGACTGAGGTGTTTCATGAGTCAACCTATCACTGCCCTGGTCATTATGGGTGTTGCCGGCTGCGGCAAATCCAGCGTGAGCCAGGCATTGTGCCAGCTCAATGGCGCGACCCCGATTGAAGGCGATGCGTTTCACCCAGCGGCCAATATCGCCAAAATGAGTGCCGGTATTCCCCTGACTGATGATGATCGTGCTGGCTGGCTAGACAGCCTGTGCGATGAGTTGCGTCGCGCGGTTGCCAGCGGCCAGCGTCCGGTCCTGACCTGTTCGGCGCTTAAACTGCGTTATCGCGAGCGCCTGCGCAGTGCGGTAGACGGCCTGGGTTTTGTGTTTCTTGAGCTGACCCCGGCAGTTGCGGCCGATCGAGTGGCTCATCGCCCCGGGCACTTTATGCCCAAAACCCTGATCGACAGCCAGTTCGCGACCCTTGAATCCCCGAGCAATGAGCCTTTGGTACTGACACTGAATGCGGCCACCCATGACATCAATCAACTGGCGAATGCTGCCCGTGATTGGTGGCACGACCATTCGTTGCAGACAATCTCATGATGCTTCAGACAGACAGCGCTATCCAGCTCAGCCCCGGCTGCACATTCGTACTTGATAAAAATAAGGCAGGAGACGCCCCATGCTAGGCATGTCCCACAACACCTTCCTACTGCTTGATGCAGTGGTGACCATTATCGGGCTGATCGTGCTGATCACCCGTTTCAAGCTGCACCCGTTCATTGCCCTGATTATCGCGTCTGCGTTCCTGGGCCTGACGGCGGGCATGCCGGCCAACCTGATCATCAAATCGTTCCAGGACGGTTTTGGCGGGGTGCTGGGTTTTGTCGGGATTATCCTGGCATTGGGCACCATGCTTGGCAAAATGATGGCCGACTCCGGTGGCGCCGATCAAATTGCGCGCACATTGATTCGTGCCTTCGGCAAGGAGCGTGTGCAGTGGGCAATGATGTTCGCCGCGTTCCTGGTAGGTATTCCGCTGTTTTTCGAGATCGGCTTTGTATTGCTGATCCCGCTGGTATTCATCGTTGCGCGCCGCACCGGCGTATCGATCATCAAGATCGGCATCCCGCTGCTCGCTGGCTTGTCGGCCGTTCACGGGCTGGTGCCGCCGCACCCGGGCCCACTGCTGGCCATTGGCGTATTTGGCGCTGATATCGGCAAAACCATTTTGTACGGCCTGATCGTCGCATTGCCGACTGCAATCATCGCCGGCCCGATTTACGGCACTTTCATCTCCAAGTACATCCCCGGCCATGCTTCCCAGGAGTTGATGGATCAACTGGCGAGCGAGCCTGAGTCGAGCACGCTGCCGAGTTTCTCCATCACCTTGATCACCGTGCTGTTGCCGGTGTTCCTGATGTTGCTCAAAACATTTGCGGACGTGGCGCTGCCGGAAGGCAACTTCTTCCGTGTCTGGATGGACATGATCGGTCACCCGATCAGTGCCCTGTTGCTGGCCCTGTTGTTGGCGCTGTACACCTTTGGCTACAAGCAGGGTATCGACTCCAAGCGCATCCTCAAGTTGCTCGACGCGAGCCTGGCTCCGACCGCAGCAATCATCCTGATCATTGGTGCTGGCGGTGGCTTCAAGCAAATGCTGGTGGCCAGTGGTGTGGGTGACGTGATTGGCCACATGGCGGTGAATGCACAGATCTCGCCGATCCTGCTGGCCTGGCTGGTGGCTGCGGTGATTCGTATCGCGACCGGTTCTGCGACCGTAGCAACAATTACCGGTGCGGGGATTGTGTTGCCGGTGGTAGACATGATTCCGGGCGTGAACCGCGAGCTGCTGGTGCTGGCGACGGGTGCAGGTTCGTTGATTCTGTCTCACGTTAA
>JBILYW010000403.1:0-4112 GCA_044377555.1 Pseudomonas sp. | reverse complement strand
CCTGTACTGCCGCGTCGGCAAAGCTGCCGGCCTCCACCACGGCTACAAAAACTTCCATTTGCCTGAGCTTGCTCATAAAGACACCTTCTGGCCCTGCAAAAATCAACGAATAACCACAAGCCAGGCTTCAGCCTCTTTACCCGGCAGCCGGGTAGCCTATTACGAACCCGGGGTTCCACAAGTACGAACCTTTACTGCATTTATCGTCGGCCACTTTATCCCTACAGTTGCGGCCAATAAAACTGAGTGACGAGGTCTGAGCAAATGCACACCGTACTGGACAAGGCGCTGAATACTTTCGGCCGGGCCGACCTGTTGCAGGGCAGCACCCCGATTCAACGGGCCGCGCGTATTGAGCAGCATCTGGGCCTGGACCGGCTGGGGGTCCAGCTCTTTCTCAAGCGCGATGATCACATGCTTATCGGCGGCGGCGGCAACAAGCTGCGCAAGCTGGAGTTCCACCTGGGCGCAGCCCTGCAGGACAACGTCGATACCCTCATCACCGTCGGTGGCCTCCAGTCCAATCACGCTCGCCTGACGGCCGCCGTTTGCGCCCGCCTCGGCATCGCCTGTGAGTTGATCCTGACCCGCTCGGTACCCAAGACCGACGCCGACTACGAACTCAACGGCAATGTGTTGCTCGACCATCTGTTCGGTGCCCGCCTGCACGTGCTGGCCCCAGGGGCGGATGCCATGGCACAGGCCGGCATCCGGGCTGGTGAACTGCGCAGCGCGGGGAGAAACGTATTGGTGATTCCAACGGGGGGATCCACCCCATTGGGCAGCCTGGGTTACGCACGCTGTGCGGCGGAGGTTGTACGGCAGGAGGAAGAGCTCGACCTGCAATTCACCGAAGTCATCGTCCCCAATGGCAGTGCCGGCACCCATGCCGGGCTTGCCGCCGGCTTCGAACTGCTGGGGCGCGGCGCGGCAACGGTCAGGTCCTGGTCAGTACTGTCGGACCGCGATGCCAGCGCCACCAGAACCCTGCAACTGACCCGGCAAACGCTGGCCCTGCTGGGCAGTTCAGTCGGCCTGCAACCGGCCGCGATCAATATTGACGGCAGCCAGTTGGGCGACGGGTACGGGCTGCCGACCCCGGCCATGCTTGAAGCGGTGCACCTGATGGCGCGCTGTGAAGGCTTGCTGATCGATCCGGTGTACTCGGGCAAGGCCTTTGCCGGGCTGCTGAGCGACTTTCGACAAGCACGCTACCGTCCGGGCGACAGCGTGCTGTTCATCATGACCGGCGGGACACCGGGCCTGTATGCCTACAGGGATACATTCGTCACGCACTGACCTTGCCTGCTTGCCCACCACCCCACAAAGCAAATGATAAACATTCCCGATGCTGATACGATTCAGCGCTGTCGGCCAGTCTGAAACGTGCGAGCTAGACGTTTCAACGACGTATTGACGAGCGGAGCAGCCAGAACCCCGCCCCTTGCGTCGTCCGGCCACCGGCAGCGAATTCAGTTATCTGCCGTCATAGGTGTGGAGTGTTAAGGATGTTGCAAAGGAAGCATGGTTTAAAACGGGCAGGCGTTGTCCCGCTAGGGCTGGTGATCAGTTGCACGGTGCTGGCAAGCGAAGTTGCCCCCCTGCAACTGCCGAGTGTGCAGGTCGAGGGGGTGCAGTTTGCCGGTGACAGTACCGAGTACCGCGCGGGCTATAGCTCCACCGCTGACAAAACTGAAACGCCCTTTCTCCAGCAGTCGCAAACGGTCGATACGGTGACCCGCCAGCAGCTCAAGGATCAAGCACCGCAAACCCTCGAAGACGTGATCAAGTTCATGCCGGGTGTGGTAGTCAGCAACAGCTTTGGCGGCACCCAGGACAGTTTCATCAAGCGCGGTTTCGGCAACTCTGACGATGGTGGCGTGCTGCGCGATGGCGTGCGCATGCCCATCGGCCGCAGCTTCCAGGGTGTCACCACCGAGCGGGTGGAGATGCTCAAAGGCCCCGCGTCATTGCTGTACGGGATGCAGGAACCGGGCGGCGTGATCAATGTGATCACCAAAAAGCCGCAGTACCAGTGGGGCAGCACCCTGGGCGGCACTCTGAGTGATCAGGGCGGCGGCAATGGCTGGTTCGACGTCACCGGCCCGCTGGCGGACAGTGGCTTCGCGTTCCGTCTGATCGGGCAAAACCGCGACGAAGATTACTGGCGCAACTTTGGCCAGAACAAATCCAAACTGATTGCACCCTCGCTGTCATACGAGTCGGACGACCTGTCATTTCTCGCCGCCTATGAATACAACGACTACAGCAATACCCTGGACCGGGGTGCGGTGTTTTACAACGGGCATCACGTGGGCAGCCGCGACAAGCGCCTGGACGAAAAGTGGACCCGTGCCCAAGGCCAGCGCCAGTCGCTCAACACCACCACCGAATACCGCCTCGACCCCGGCTCGCGGGTGCGCCTGACCACAGGCTGGGTGTATGACCATTACAACGACTACCAGGCCGACCCCAGCGAGTACCGCCCCGCTACCGGTGAGCTGACCCGGCGCTTTCGCCGCAATGTGGGGGCCAACCGCGAGAATGCGTACCTGTCCCTGGACTGGATCGGCAACAAGACCTGGTACGGCATCGACCACGATCTGGTCACGGGCGTCGACTATGAAACCCGTCGCGAAGCCAACGGCGATTTCCTTCAGAGCCGCAATGTCGGCGGCTTTTACCCGGCCGACCCGCAGTACGGCCTGCTGCCCCCGGTGGGCACCGTCAACCCGTCAAACACCAACGGCAAAAGCCATGTCAAAGGCCAGGCGCTGTACGTGAAAGACAATATCCACCTGGGCGAAAAATGGATTCTGGCGCCCGGGCTGCGCTACCAGCACTACAGGATTGATTCCGGTGCAGGCCTGGACTTCAAGGAAACCACCGATGAGGGCGAATCCAAGCTCCTGCCCTTCCTGGGGCTGGTGTATCAGGTACGTGATGACCTTTCGCTCTATGGCAACTACAGCCAGTCGTTCGCCCCCAACGAGATGGACACCGGCACCACCTTTGAAGGCACGTACAAGTCCGAGACCGGCCGCCAGTACGAGGCGGGGCTCAAGTATGACAACGGTGACTGGACCAGCCAGCTGGCGGTGTACGACATTCTGAAAAAGAACGTGCAGCAGAACACCGGCGAACTCGACGCCTTCGGCAATATGGTGCAGCGCCTGGCGGGTGAAGTGCAGTCACGCGGCCTGGAGTGGAGCATGACCGGCCGCCTGAACGCGCAATGGAGCATGATCGCCAACTACGCCTACACCGATGCCCGGATCAAGAAAGACACCGAGCAAACCGAAGGCAACCGCCTGTTTAACGTGGCGCGCCATGTGGGCGGGGCCTACCTCACCTACGAAGTCCCGGCCGATATCTTTGCCGGCCGCTTGCGCCTGGGCTCCGGTGCCCGCTATGTGGGCAAGCGCGCAGGGGATCTCAATAACTCATTCGAGTTGCCGTCCTATACCACGGTGGACGCATTCGCTTCCTGGAAGACCAGCCACCTGCTAGGCCGGGAAACCTCGCTGCAACTCAATGCCGGCAACCTGACCGACCGCAGCTATTTTGTGGCTTCGGGCGGCAACACCCGACGAGTGAGCTGGGGGGAAGGACGCACACTGCGACTGACGGGCGAAGTCAGCTTCTAGGGGCAGTTCCCGTTTCATTGCGAGCCGCGTCGCAGGGCGGCGTTGCTCGCAGCTTGTTTGGACCCTGCACTGTGAAAGGCAGGCGCCATGCTGACTGGGCATGGCGCCTGCTTTGGATGAAGGTTACGGCCGGTCAGTTTTTCTTGCCCAGGTTCCCGAGCCCGCCAAGCAAACCGCCCAGGCCACCCAAGCCGCCAGTGGAGGTGCCGGTGGAGGTGCCGGCGTTGCCCTGGCCGCCTGCCGAACCGCCGGTCCCGCCCACACTGGCCAAACCGCCCGTAATCGGAGCCAGCAGGCCACCGGTGCCCGCGCCCGTGCCGCCAAGGCCCAGCAAGCCACCGGTGCCGGTGCCAGTACCGCCCAGCCCCAACAAGCCGCCGCTACCGCTGCCGCCCAGCAAACCGCCCAGACCGCCCGTGCCGGTACCGGTGCCGGAACCTGCAGGCGGATTCAGGTAGCCACCGG
>JBILYW010000401.1:0-4135 GCA_044377555.1 Pseudomonas sp. | reverse complement strand
CGAGCCTGCTCGCGAAGGTCATTATCAATAGCGCGTGATTACTGGATAATCGCTTCGCTTTTGAGGTCTTCGCGAGCAGGCTCGCTCCCACGGTGATTTTAGGCGCATACGAAAACTCCATGTCCAGCAAAGCCCCCACAGCCCAACTCGCCTACGTGCTGCACAGTCGCCCATACCGCGAAACCAGCGCCCTGGTGGATTTCATCACGCCACAAGGGCGGCTGCGGGCGGTACTGCGCAGTGCGCGGGGCAAGGCAGGTACGCTGGCCCGGCCGTTTGTTCCGCTTGAAATCGAGTTCCGCGGGCGCGGCGAGTTGAAAAACGTCGGGCGCATGGAAAGCGCCGGGATTTCAACCTGGCTCAGTGGCGAAGCGCTGTTCAGCGGTCTCTATCTCAACGAGTTGCTGATTCGCCTGTTGCCGGCTGAAGATCCTCATCCTGCGGTATTTGATCACTACGCAGCGACCTTGTTGGCGCTGGCCGAAGGCCGACCTCTGGAGCCTTTGCTGCGGGCGTTCGAATGGCGTTTGCTGGACGATCTGGGCTACGGCTTTTCGCTGACCGTCGATATTCACGACGAGCCGGTAGAGGCCGATGGCATGTACCGCCTGCAGGTTGATGCAGGGCTGGAGCGGGTTTGGCTGCAACAGCCAGGGCTGTTTCATGGAGCGCAGCTGCATGCGATGGCCGAGGCGGACTGGGCTGCGCCTGGCGCCTTGTCCGGCGCCAAGCGCCTGATGCGTCAGGCATTGGCCGTTCATTTGGCCGGCAAGCCGCTGGCCAGTCGCGAGTTGTTTCGCAAGCCCTGAATAGACCGGTATGCTGTGCGCCGAATCTTCAACTCTTCAGGAGAGCCCCCGTGACCTCAAGCAATCGCATTCTTCTCGGCGTGAATATCGACCACGTAGCCACGCTGCGTCAGGCTCGCGGCACGCGTTACCCTGATCCGGTCAAGGCTGCGCTGGACGCCGAAGAGGCGGGCGCCGACGGTATCACCGTGCACCTGCGCGAGGACCGTCGACACATTCAGGAGCGCGATGTGCTGCTGCTCAAGGATGTGCTGCAAACGCGCATGAACTTCGAAATGGGCGTCACTGAAGAGATGATGGTGTTTGCGGAGCGCATTCGCCCGGCCCATGTCTGCCTGGTGCCTGAAACCCGCCAGGAACTGACCACTGAAGGCGGTCTGGATGTGGCCGGGCAAGAGGCGCGTATCAAGGCGGCCGTCGAGCGCCTGGCTAAAATCGGTTGTGAAGTGTCGCTGTTTATCGATGCCGATGAGCGCCAGATTGCGGCGTCAAAACGCGTCGGCGCTCCTGCGATTGAGCTGCATACCGGGCGTTATGCCGATGCACTGACCCCGACCGACGTGGCGCAAGAGCTGCAGCGCGTGGCCGATGGCGTGGCATTTGGTTTGGCCCAAGGCCTGATCGTTAACGCCGGTCATGGCCTGCACTACCACAACGTGGAAGCGGTCGCCGCGATCAAGGGCATCAATGAGTTGAACATCGGTCATGCGCTGGTGGCCCATGCACTGTTCGTGGGCTTCAAGTCGGCTGTGGCCGAGATGAAAGCGCTGATTGTGGCGGCGGCGAAAGACTAAAAACCGAGGGGGGCGGATCTTGGACCTCTGTGGGAGCGGGCTTGCTCGCGATGCGGGCGGCGGGTTTTATAGGTAAGGCCATGCTGATGCAATCGCGAGCAAGCCCGCTCCCACAAGAAGCCCGCTCTCTCAGTTAAAGCTGCGGCTCTTCCTTCGGCTTGGTCTTGTCGATACCGGGGATGTGCAGCTTGCTGTCAGCGGCCTGATCGCCTTCAAGTTGCGGCTGTGTGGCCCATGTCAGGATGTCGTAGTAACGACGGATGTTGGCCACGAAGTGCACTGGCTCGCCGCCCCGGGCGTAGCCATAGCGGGTTTTGCTGTACCACTGCTTCTGCGCAAGGCGAGGCAGCATTTTCTTCACGTCCAGCCACTTGTTCGGGTTCAGGCCTTCTTTCTTGGCCAGCTTGCGGGCGTCTTCGAGATGACCTCCGCCGACGTTGTAGGCTGCCAGCGCAAACCAGGTCCGGTCCGGTTCCTCGATATCGTCGTCGAGCTCGCTCTTGATCAGTGCGAGGTACTTGGCGCCGCCCATGATGCTTTGCTTGGCGTCCAGCCGATTGGACACGCCCATCGCTTGCGCGGTGTTCTGGGTCAGCATCATCAGGCCGCGCACACCGGTCTTGGAGGTTACGGTGGGTTGCCACAAGGATTCCTGGTAGCCCATGGCTGCCAGCAGGCGCCAGTCGATCTGTTCTTTCTTGGCCGCTTCCTTGAAGAACTTCTCGTACTTGGGCAGGCGCTGCTGCAGGTGCTGGGCGAAGGTGTAGGCGCCGACGTAACCCAGCACGTCCACATGCCCGTAGTAGCGATCCTTGAGTCGCTGCAGGGTGCCGTTTTTTTCGACCTTGTCCAGGTACGCATTGATCTCGTTGAGCAGGCTGTTGTCTTCGCCGGCCATCACGGCCCAGCGCTGGCTGCGGGCATCGCCCAGATCAAAGGCCACGCGCACGTTGGGGAAGTACACCTGGTTCATAGCGACTTCGTTGGAGTCGACCAGTGTCAGGTCGATCTGGCCTTCGTCGACCATGCGCAACAAGTCGACGACTTCGACGGCGTCGGATTCGTCGTACTCGATCCCGGGGTACTGCTTTTTGAGTTCGGCCAGTTGCTCGGCGTGGGAGCTGCCCTTGAGCACGGTGATGCGCTTGCCCACCAGGCCGGCAGCAGACGTAGGCCGCGATTGGCCGTTACGGTAGATGATCTGTGGCGTGACTTCGAGGTACGGGTGGGAGAACTTGGCTTGTTGCAGGCGATTCTCGCTGCTGACCAGACCGGCAGCAGCTAAAACCGGGCCGTCAGGTTGGCCCAGCTGGTTGAACATGTCGTCCAGGTTGTCAGCTGTCTCGATTTTAAGCTCGACCCCCAGATCGTCGGCAAAGCGCTTCACCAGCTCGTACTCGAAGCCGGTCTCGCCATTGCGATCCTCGAAATAGGTCGCGGGGCTGTTACGGGTAATCACCCGCAGTACCCCATCCTCCTTTACGCGCTCAAGGGTGCTTGGTTTTTCAACGCAGGCACCGAGCATCAGGAAGAGTCCGGTTGCGAAGAGCCATCTGGCGCAGCGCTGGCGGAATACAGTTAGAGAAAACATCCGCGCAGTATACGCAAAGCAGCACAGGTGCCATATCTCGACAATTTCCGGTCATTCTGATATTGGACGCAAAAATCGCTGAAACCCTTATGAAATGGGGGGCAGAGCGCTCTGTAAAGATCATAAATGACCATCTATAAGACGGCTGATAGCTATAAAGAATAAGGCTTTGGTCGATTAGTGACGTTTGGTGTGCGTCAGGTGTGCCGTTTCGGGTGCCGTAGCGAACGGTTTAGGCTAGAATGCCGGGCCTCAAAGCATACCCCTCCCGAGGCTGTCCCGAAGATGTTGATCCTGCGCGGCGCTCCTGCCCTTTCTGCCTTTCGCCACAGCAAACTCCTAGCACAACTGAGCCTCAAGGTTCCGTCTGTCAGTGGTTTGTATGCTGAATTCGCCCACTTTGCCGAGACCACCGGTGAGCTGACCAGCGATGAACAGCAGGTACTGGCCCGTCTCCTGAAGTACGGCCCTAGCGTGCCGGTCCAAGAGCCGAGTGGCCGACTGTTCCTGGTGTTGCCGCGGTTTGGCACCATTTCCCCTTGGTCGAGCAAGGCAAGTGACATTGCCCGCAACTGTGGCCTGGCCAAAATCCAGCGTCTGGAACGCGGTATCGCGTTCTACGTGGCCGGCCAGTTCAGCGACGCCGATGCCGAGCTGATCAGTGCTGCACTGCACGACCGCATGACGCAAATCGTGCTGGGCAACCTCGAACAGGCTGCCGGCCTGTTCAGCCACGCCCAGCCCAAGCCGCTGACTGCGATTGACGTGCTGGGTGGCGGTCGTGCCGCGCTGGAAAAAGCCAACGTCGAGTTGGGTCTGGCGCTGGCTGAAGACGAAATCGATTACCTGGTCACTGCTTTCAACGGTCTGGGCCGCAACCCCCACGACATCGAACTGATGATGTTTGCCCAGGCCAACTCCGAGCATTGCCGCCACAAGAT
>JBILYW010000402.1:0-4135 GCA_044377555.1 Pseudomonas sp. | reverse complement strand
GAACAACGTTTGAGCGAGGCCCTTGAGCAGTTCTACAGCGCCTTGGCGCGCCGTCCGAAACCGCTGGACCCCAACATCCTCAACGACCGGCTGCGCACGGCGCGCTGGAGTATCTGAAACACCATTTCCCCCTGTGGGAGCGGGCTTGCTCGCGATATCAGGCGATGTGTTCTTACTGGCACACCGCAGCGATCCTATCGCGAGCAAGCCCGCTCCCACAGGTAAAGCATCAATTTCACCTTACTGAACCGCCAACGGCCCAGCAGGTGCAACCCGAATCTCGAACTGCAAATAGGAGAGCGCCATGCGCCCTGTCATTTTGCGTCGTGGTCTGGTCGCACTGTTAGCTGCGGCTGTGTCCTTCGGCGCTGTTACCCAGGCTCAAGCCGATACGCTGCGCATCGGTTATCAAAAATACGGCACGCTGATGCTGCTCAAGGCCAAAGGCACGCTGGACAAGCGTCTGGCCGAGCAGGGCGTCGACGTGCAATGGACCGAATTCCCCGGTGGCCCGCAGCTGCTTGAAGGCCTGAACGTGGGCTCCATCGACTTCGGCGTGACCGGCGAAACCCCGCCTGTTTTCGCCCAGGCAGCCGGGGCAGACCTGCTCTACGTCGCCTACGAACCGCCTGCCCCCACCAGTGAAGCCATCCTGGTGCCCAAGGACTCACCGATCACCTCGGTCAAAGACCTTAAAGGCAAAAAGGTCGTGCTCAACAAAGGCTCCAACGTGCACTACCTGCTGGTGCGCGCCCTTGAAGACGCCGGCCTGAAATACACCGATATCCAGACCGTATTCCTGCCACCCGCGGATGCCCGCGCGGCGTTCGAGCGCGGCAGCGTCGACGCCTGGGTCATCTGGGACCCGTACCAGGCCGCCGCCGAACAGCAACTGCAAGCACGCACCCTGCGTGACGCCAGCGGTATCGCCGACAACCACCAGTTCTATCTGGCCACCAAGCCTTATGCCGAACAGCATCCCAAGGTGATCGAAACCCTGGTCGATGAAGTGCGCAACATTGGCGAGTGGGCCAAAGCCCACCCTGAAGACGTGACCGAACAGGTCGCGCCGCTGCTGGGCCTGTCGCCAGAAATCACCCTGACTGCGGTTAAACGCCAGGGCTACGGCGCGCAGTTCTTGACCCCGGCAGTGGTCAACGCCCAGCAAAAAATTGCCGACAGTTTTTACCAGCTCAAGCTGATTCCCAAGCCGCTGGTTGTGAAAGACGTGATCTGGACGCCACCGGCCAATCTGGCCAAAGCCAACTAACGCTTGCTGCCCCCCATTTAGGAGACCACTCCATGAGCCTCAATATTTTCTGGTTCCTGCCTACCCACGGTGATGGCCATTACCTTGGCACCTCCGAAGGCGCCCGCGCGGTTGACTACGGCTACCTGCAACAAGTCGCACAGGCGGCTGACCGCTTGGGGTTTGGCGGGGTACTGATCCCGACAGGGCGTTCGTGCGAAGACTCGTGGCTGGTGGCCGCCGCACTGATCCCGGTGACCCAGCGCCTGAAATTTCTGGTGGCCCTGCGCCCCGGCATTGTTTCGCCCACCGTGGCGGCACGTCAGGCGGCGACCCTGGACCGTCTGTCGGGTGGCCGTGCACTGTTCAATCTGGTGACTGGCGGTGACCCGGAAGAACTGGCCGGCGATGGCCTGTTCCTCAGCCACGAAGAGCGCTATCAGGCCTCGGTGGAATTCACCCGCATCTGGCGACGAGTGCTCGAAGGCGAAACCGTGGACTACGACGGCCAGCACATCACCGTCAAAGGCGCAAAGTTGCTCTACCCGCCGATCCAGCAACCGCGTCCGCCGCTGTACTTCGGCGGCTCGTCGGAAGCGGCGCAAGACCTGGCTGCCGAACAAGTGGAAATGGTACTGACCTGGGGCGAGCCACCGGCCGCCGTCGCAGAAAAAATCGAACAAGTGCGGGCCAAGGCCGCCAAACACGGACGCACCGTGCGCTTCGGGATTCGCTTGCACGTGATCGTGCGTGAAACCAACGACGAAGCCTGGAAAGCCGCGGACAAACTTATTTCTCACCTGGACGACGACACCATCGCCCGCGCCCAGGCCTCACTGGCCCGCTTCGACTCGGTCGGCCAGCAACGCATGGCCGCACTGCATGGCGGCAGCCGCGACAACCTCGAAGTCAGCCCCAACCTGTGGGCGGGCGTAGGCCTGGTGCGCGGCGGCGCGGGCACAGCCCTGGTCGGCGACGGCCCCACCGTGGCAGCGCGGGTCAAGGAGTACGCGGACCTGGGCATCGATACCTTTATTTTCTCCGGTTACCCACACCTGGAAGAGTCGTACCGCGTGGCCGAACTGCTGTTCCCGCACCTGGATATCGAGCGCCCGGAACTGCCAAAAAGTGCCGGGTACGTGAGCCCGTTTGGCGAAATGGTCGCCAACGACATTCTCCCTAAAGCTGCATCGCAGAGCTGAGGTCGCCATGAGTTCAGGCAAGGCCTTGGGCCTCAATAAAATCGGTCACACCCTGGCGCCCTGGGCCTTGCCTGTCCTGCTGCTGGCGATATGGCAGCTGTCCGTGTCGGCAGGCTGGTTATCGACACGCATCCTGCCCGCCCCCAGCGCCGTGATCGCGGCCGGGATTGAGCTGGTACGCAGTGGCGAGATCTGGAAACACCTGGCCATCAGCGGCTGGCGCGCCGGGCTGGGCTTTGCCATCGGCGGCAGTATCGGCCTGGCGCTGGGCTTTATCACCGGCCTGTCGAAGTGGGGCGAACGCCTGCTCGACAGCTCGGTGCAAATGATCCGCAACGTGCCGCATCTGGCGCTGATTCCGCTGGTGATCCTGTGGTTCGGCATTGATGAATCGGCAAAGATTTTTCTGGTGGCGCTGGGCACCTTGTTCCCGATCTACCTCAACACCTACCACGGCATCCGCAACGTTGACCCGGCCCTGGTCGAGATGGCGCGCAGCTATGGCTTGTCCGGTTTTCGCTTGTTCTGGCAAGTGATCCTGCCCGGCGCCTTGCCTTCGATCCTGGTGGGCGTGCGCTTTGCGCTGGGCTTTATGTGGCTGACGCTGATCGTGGCCGAAACCATCTCCGCCAGCTCCGGCATTGGCTACCTGGCGATGAATGCCCGGGAGTTTTTGCAGACCGACGTGGTGGTACTGGCGATTGTTTTGTACGCGGTACTCGGCAAGTTGGCCGATACCGCAGCCCGGGGGCTGGAGCGCGTGTGGCTGCGCTGGCACCCGGCGTATCAAGTGGCTAAAGGCGGTGCAGCATGACAGCTCAACAACCCCCGCGTTTGCGCCAGGGCATACCGCTGGCCATCAAGGGCCTGCAGAAATCCTTCGGCGAACGCCAGGTCCTGCGCGACATCAATCTACACATCCCCGCCGGTCAGTTTGTGGCCATCGTAGGGCGCAGCGGTTGCGGTAAAAGCACCCTGATGCGCCTGCTGGCCGGGCTCGATCAACCTACGGGCGGCGAACTGCTGGCCGGCAGCGCACCGCTGCAAGAGGCCCGCGAAGACACGCGGCTGATGTTTCAGGAAGCGCGCCTGCTGCCCTGGAAAAAAGTCATCGACAACGTGGGCCTTGGCCTCAAGGGCGACTGGCGGCCCAAGGCGCTCAAAGCGCTGGAAGAAGTGGGCCTGGCCGAACGCGCCAACGAATGGCCCGCCGCACTATCGGGCGGGCAAAAACAGCGTGTGGCCCTGGCCCGCGCCCTGATTCACCAGCCGCGCCTGCTGCTGCTGGACGAGCCGCTGGGCGCGCTGGATGCCCTGACCCGTATCGAAATGCAGCAACTGATTGAACGCCTGTGGCGCCAGCATGGTTTCACCGTGTTGCTGGTGACCCACGACGTGAGCGAAGCCGTTGCGATTGCAGACCGCGTGATCTTGATTGAAGAAGGCGAGGTGGGGCTGGACCTCACCGTCGAACTGCCGCGCCCACGGGTACGCGGCTCGCATCGACTGGCCGCGCTGGAAACCGAAGTGCTCAACCGTGTGCTGGCCTTGCCAGGGGCACCGCCCGAACCCGAACCCGTCGCACCGCTGCCCACGCAACTGCGCTGGGCGCAATAACCTCACTTTTTTTATCCCAAGACAGGAATCGACACCATGACCATCAAAGCCATCAACGTTCGTAACC
>JBILYW010000400.1:0-4139 GCA_044377555.1 Pseudomonas sp. | reverse complement strand
GTGAGATCGAAACAAACAGGGTATCGGGCTGCACCACAACTTTGCGATAACGGAACTCGCTCGCCACTTCGACCTGGCAAGGGATGCCCGCCAGGCTTTCAAGCCAGTAACGAGCGACCATCCCGGCATGGTAGCTGGTACCACAGGCTACGATCTGAACATTGCGTACTTTGGCGAACAATTCCTTCGCTTGTGGACCAAAGGCTTGTACCAGAACGTGGTCCTGACCCAAACGGTTTTCCAGGGTGCGCTGTACTACTGCTGGCTGCTCGTGGATTTCCTTGAGCATGTAGTGGCGATATTCGCCCTTGTCAGCAGCTTCGGCGCCATCACTGTATTGCACTGTTTCACGCTGAACGCTTTGACCATTCACATCCCAGATCTGCACGCTGTCACGATGGATTTCAGCGATGTCGCCTTCTTCCAGGTACATGAAGCGGTCAGTCACTTGGCGCAGTGCCAATTGGTCGGAGGCCAGGAAGTTTTCACCCAGACCCAGGCCAATCACCAGCGGGCTACCGCTACGTGCAGCCACCAGGCGATCCGGTTGTTTGGCGCTGATCACGGCCAGGCCATACGCACCGTGCAATTCTTTAACAGTGGCTTTGAGGGCCGCAGTCAGGTCGCTGTGGTCTTTGAGTTTGTGATTGAGCAGGTGGGCAATGACTTCGGTGTCAGTGTCCGAAGTAAATTCATAACCCAGGCCTTTAAGCTGAGCACGCAGGGCTTCATGGTTTTCGATGATGCCGTTGTGTACAACTGCCAGATCGGAACCGGAGAAATGCGGGTGAGCGTTACGCTCACACGGCGCGCCGTGGGTCGCCCAACGGGTGTGAGCAATACCCAGACGCCCTGCCAGGGGTTCACCGGCCAGCGCTTGTTCCAGCTCGGCAACTTTACCGTTGCGACGCGTGCGCTCCAGGGTGCCGTTGTTGGTGAAAACAGCAACACCTGCGCTGTCATAACCGCGGTATTCAAGACGTTTCAGGCCTTCGAGCAGAATGGCCGTGATATTGCGTTCAGCGACTGCGCCAACGATTCCACACATAAACTTCTCCTAGCTTAGGGCCGCGCATAACAACGTTATGCCCCGGGCCTGAATCTGTTCGCGTGCCTCAAGCGGCAGGCGATCATCTGTAATAAGGGTATGGACGCTGCTCCAGGGCAGTTCCAGGTTGGGTATCTTGCGACCAATCTTGTCCGACTCGACCATTACGATCACTTCACGTGCGACATCAGCCATGACCCGGCTCAGACCCAACAACTCGTTAAAAGTTGTCGTGCCGCGCTGCAGGTCTATGCCGTCAGCACCGATAAACAGTTGATCGAAGTCGTAAGAGCGCAACACCTGTTCGGCAACCTGCCCTTGAAAGGACTCGGAGTGCGGATCCCAGGTGCCCCCGGTCATCAGCAACACAGGCTCATGTTCCAGTTCGCTGAGTGCGTTGGCGACGTGCAGGGAGTTGGTCATCACTAC
Organism: Pseudomonas sp.; assembly: GCA_044377555.1. Lineage (GTDB taxonomy): Bacteria > Pseudomonadota > Gammaproteobacteria > Pseudomonadales > Pseudomonadaceae > Aquipseudomonas. Next base: position 2,662 of record JBILYW010000400.1, on the reverse strand, counting down.
CAGGCCGGGTTGCAGGCCTAGCTGTGGAATCATCGAGGCCGTGGTGCTGCCGCTGTCGATGATGATGCGCGCATGCTCTTTAATCAGGCCAACCGCCGCACGGGCGATGGCTTGCTTATAAAGAGAAACCGGTTGAGGTACATCACTGACCAGTTCTTGCGGCATGGTAATAGCACCGCCGTAACGACGTAATAACAGACCGTTACTTTCGAGTGCAGCCAAGTCCTTGCGAATCGTAACCTCGGAGGTTTCGAAGCGCTTGGCCAGTTCATCCACACTGACTTCACCTTGCTCTGCAAGCAAGGCCAGGATGTTGTGTCTGCGTTGCGGCGTATTACGTTTAGACATAACGGCTTAAGTTTCGTTTCGAAAGATAACGAAAGCAATGAAACCTTATCTCGAAATGTCCGTCAAGAAATTCTTGTCCGTTATTTACTGTGAATAACTCAATATCGCCCCGTATTCATGGGCTAAAACTATGATTTTAAGCTGAAATAAAAAAGCCTTATCCACAGGATGCGGATAAGGCTTTAGGTAACTTATTGATTTAAAACAGTTATAGGATGACCTGTTAGTAACCACCTATCACCAGTCGCGATCTGTGGATAACTTTAGATCATGGCTTTGGCTGTTTGACTGGACGCTTCCAGCCATCAATATTGCGCTGGCGTGCGCGACCAACAGCCAGTTGCTCAGGAGCTACATCCTGATTGATGGTTGAACCGGCTGCAGTGGTTGCACCGCTGGAGATATCCACAGGGGCGACCAGCGAGTTGTTCGAGCCGATGAACACATCCGCCCCCAACACAGTTTTCCACTTGTTGGCGCCATCGTAGTTACAGGTGATGGTGCCCGCGCCAATGTTGGTGCGCGGGCCGACCTCGGCATCACCCAGGTAAGTCAAATGGCCGCACTTGGCGTCTTCACCCAGATGGGCGTTTTTCAATTCAACAAAGTTACCCACATGGGCGCGGGCATCCAGCACGCTACCCGGGCGTAAACGGGCGAATGGACCCGCATCGCTGTTCTCCCCCATCACGGCACCATCAATATGGCTGTTGGCTTTGACCACCACGCCTTTGCGCAAGGTGCTGTCCTTGATCACGCAGTTCGGGCCAATCACCACGTCATCTTCAATGACCACACGGCCTTCAAGAATCACGTTGATATCGATCAGCACATCACGGCCAACAGTCACTTCACCACGCACATCGAAACGGGCCGGGTCACGCAAGGTCACACCCAGTGCCATCAGGCGACGGCCTTCTCGCAGCTGGTAATGACGTTCCAGCTCACTGAGCTGTTTGCGGTCATTGGCGCCCTGCACTTCCATCGGGTCGTGGGCATGTTCAGTAGCAACTACCAGGCCATCGCTCACCGCCATGGCGATAACGTCGGTCAGGTAATACTCGCCCTGTGCATTGTTGTTCGACAGGCGGCTCATCCAGTCAGCCAGGCGCCGGATCGGCAACGCCAGAATCCCGGTATTGCCTTCGGTGATAGCACGTTCAGCCTCGGTGGCATCCTTGTGCTCAACGATGGCGCATACCTTGTTGTCGGCATCACGCACGATGCGGCCATACCCGGTCGGGTCAGGCAGGTTGACAGTCAGCAAGCCCAATTGCTCGGGGCCGACTTGCTTGAGCAAACGGTGCAAGGTCTCGACTTCGATCAATGGCACATCGCCGTACAGGATCAGCACGTTTTGAGCAGTCAAAAATGGCAGCGCCTGGGCCACGGCATGGCCTGTACCCAGTTGTTTGTCTTGCAGCACGAAGTTCAGGTCATCTGCTGCCAGGCGTTCACGGACCAATTCGGCACCGTGGCCAATGACGACGTGGATGCCAGTTGGCTTGAGCTGGCGAGCGCTGTGGATAACATGGCCCAGCATGGAGTTGCCTGCCACGGGGTGAAGAACCTTGGGCAGGGCGGAACGCATGCGGGTGCCCTGACCTGCTGCGAGAATAACGATATCGAGAGACATGACTGGCTACCAATCCTGGGTGGTCAGCGGTTGCGACCAAAAAGTTTTCGCGGAAAAAGAAAAAGGGTAGCCGAGGCTACCCTTTTTAATCAATCACACAATAAGACAGGAGGCTTAGCCGCCGAACTTCTTGCGGATTTGCTGGACGGTGCGCAGCTGAGCTGCAGCCTCGGCCAGTCGTGCAGCAGCAGAACCGTAATCGAATTCTGCGCCTCTTTCGTTCAGCGCCTTCTCGGCAGCCTTGACGGCTTCCTGAGCGGAGGCTTCATCCAGGTCGGCAGCACGTTGCACGGTGTCGGCAAGAACCTTGACCATGTTCGGCTGAACCTCGAGGTAACCACCGGAGATGTAAAACACCTCGGCTTCCCCGCCCAGCTTGATCAGGCGGATCGGGCCCGGCTTGAGTTCAGTGATCAGCGGAGCGTGACCCAGAGCGATACCAAGATCACCCAGGCTGCCGTGCGCAATCACCATCTCGACCTGACCGGAAAAGATTTCTCCTTCCGCACTGACGATATCGCAATGGACTGTCATCATATTAGCCATCTGATTGCCTCAACCTGATTAGCGCCCGTTGCCGGGCGCCGGAATTACAGTTTCTTGGCTTTCTCGATCGCTTCTTCGATGCCGCCGACCATGTAGAACGCTTGTTCTGGCAGGTGGTCGTAGTCACCGTTG
>JBILYW010000399.1:0-4140 GCA_044377555.1 Pseudomonas sp. | reverse complement strand
TTCGGCACGGTGGGCTGCGTGGCGGGCGTTGCGTGAAAGAATCCCAATAAAGAACCCTAGCCCGGTAAACAACAGGGCCAATACTGCGAGCATCGGCCCGGGGGGCAAGCTATCCATAATCATCGCCCGTCAAATATGCAGAATGTATTCACGAACCAGCTTGCTGCCAAAATAGGCCAGCATCAACAGGCAGAAACCGGCAAACGTCCAGCGGATGGCTTTATGCCCGCGCCAGCCGAGGTGGTAGCGCCCCCACAGCAGTACGCTGAAGACGATCCATGCCAGGCAGGCCAGCAGGGTTTTATGCACCAGGTGCTGGGCAAACAGGTTGCCCAAAAACAACCAGCCGGAAATCAACGACAGCGAGAGCAGCGACCAGCCTGCCCACAGGAAGCCGAACAGCAGGCTCTCCATGGTTTGCAGCGGCGGGAAGTTTTTGATCAGACCCTTGGGGTGCTTGTGCTTGAGCTGGTAGTTCTGCAGCGACAGCAGCAGCGCCTGGAACACCGCGATAGTGAACATGCCATAGGCCATGATCGACAGCAGGATATGCGCGAGGATGCCGGGCTGTTCATTGATGACCTGGACCGTGCCGGGCGGTGCGAACTCGGACAGCAGTACGGTCAGCATGCCCAGCGGGTATAGAAGCAGCAAAAGGTTTTCGACCGGTATCCGTGCGCAGGCAACGAGGGTTACGGCGATCACGGCCACGGCAATCAGGCTGGCAGCGCTGAAAAAGTCCAGTTCCAGCCCGGCAGGAGTCATCAGGTGGGTAAACAGGCTGGCGGCATGGGTGAGTACGGCAAGAATGCCGAGCGTCACCAACAGGCGTTTGTTCGCCTTCGCGCCCTGGCGCAGGCAAGTGCCTTGGTAGAAGGTCGCAGCGGCGTATATACAGGCGGCGGCGAGGCTGGGTAGCAAGCTGGGTGACAAGGTGAGCATAAATCCTGTTAGGCAAGCCCGAAAGGGCTGAGTTTGGCATACAACCGCCTGTACACGAAAGACCACATAAGCCGACGGCAAGGTGTCGGACACGGCCAGTCTTCGCTATAATCCGCGACCTGCCCACGCCGCAGGCTCGCCGAGCATCAGTTTTACACGGGCTGGGCCGCAATAACCCCGGTCTACTTTGGGCCTGAAAGGATCGCGCATGTTTGAAAATTTAACCGATCGTCTCTCGCAGACGCTGCGCCATGTCACCGGCAAGGCCAAGCTGACCGAGGACAACATCAAAGACACCCTGCGTGAAGTACGCATGGCGTTGCTGGAAGCCGACGTGGCTTTGCCGGTAGTCAAAGACTTCGTCAACGCCGTCAAAGAGCGCGCTGTGGGCACGGAAGTGTCGCGCAGCCTGACGCCGGGCCAGGCGTTTGTGAAGATCGTCCAGGCCGAGCTTGAAAGCCTGATGGGTGTTGCCAACGAGGATCTGGTCCTCAATGTCACGCCACCTGCCGTTGTATTGATGGCCGGTTTGCAGGGTGCGGGTAAAACCACCACCGCCGGCAAGCTGGCGCGCTTCCTTAAAGAGCGCAAAAAGAAAACCGTGATGGTGGTCTCTGTCGACGTTTATCGTCCGGCCGCGATCAAGCAGCTGGAAACCCTGGCGGGCGAAGTGGGCGTTACGTTCTTCCCGTCCGACATCAGCCAGAAACCAGTGGCCATTGCGCTGGCGGCCATTGCTGAAGCCAAGCTCAAGTTCATCGATGTCGTGATCGTCGACACCGCGGGTCGTCTGCACATCGACGCCGAGATGATGAACGAGATCCAGGAACTGCACGCGGCGGTCAAGCCTGCAGAAACCCTGTTTGTCGTCGATGCCATGACCGGCCAGGATGCCGCCAACACGGCCAAGGCCTTTGGTGATGCACTGCCGCTGACCGGTGTGATCCTGACCAAAGTCGACGGTGATGCCCGTGGCGGTGCAGCCCTGTCCGTGCGCTCGATCACCGGCAAGCCGATCAAGTTCATCGGTATGGGCGAGAAGAGCGATGCGCTCGAACCGTTCCACCCGGACCGTATTGCTTCGCGCATCCTGGGCATGGGCGACGTGCTCAGCCTGATCGAGCAGGCCGAACAGACCCTCGACAAAGACAAAGCCGACAAGCTGGCTAAAAAGCTCAAGAAAGGCAAAGGCTTCGACCTTGAAGACTTCCGCGACCAGCTGCAACAGATGAAGAACATGGGCGGTCTTGGCGGCCTCATGGACAAGCTGCCCAATATGGGCGGTGTGAATCTGGCGCAAATGGGCAATGCCCAGGGCGCAGCAGAAAAGCAATTCAAACAGATGGAAGCCATCATCAACTCCATGACTCCGGCCGAGCGCCGCGACCCTGAGCTGATCAGCGGTTCGCGTAAACGCCGTATTGCCATGGGTTCCGGCACTCAGGTGCAGGACATCGGTCGCTTGATCAAGCAGCACAAGCAGATGCAAAAGATGATGAAAAAGTTCTCCACCAAGGGTGGAATGGCCAAAATGATGCGCGGCATGGGCTCAATGATGCCCGGCGGCGGCATGCCAAAAATGTAATTTACCCGCCCGAGCGCTTGCGTTCGGGCAACTCGCAGCAATGCGAGACACCCGGCAAACCCGCACTGTGCGGGAGCTGACCTGTCGCCATTCGTGGCGACCTTGTTGCAAGTCTGTAGGGCATGCCGGTAGGCGCCAGAAAAAGACATTTGCAAATGTCCGGATATTCCTTAGAATATGCGGCCTTTCGGGCACCTATGCCCGCTGTGCCTTTAGATTTGCAGCACCGACTACAGGAACGATGTTCACATGCTAACAATCCGTCTTGCCCTTGGCGGCTCCAAAAAGCGCCCGTTTTACCACTTGACCGTTACCGATAGCCGTAACCCACGTGACGGTTCCCACAAGGAACAAATTGGCTTCTTCAACCCGGTTGCCCGCGGTCAAGAAGTTCGTTTCTCCGTTAAAGAAGACCGCCTCGCCTACTGGCAGAGCGTTGGTGCAACCATGTCTGAGCGTGTTGCTCAGCTGGTTAAAGAAAACGCTAAGGCTGCGGCCTGAGCAATATGAGCGTGACGCCTGAAGCTGCTGATGATTTGATCGTTATCGGCAAAATCTACTCGATTCACGGCGTGCGCGGCGAAGTGAAGGTTTATTCCTTTACGGATCCAATTGATAACCTGTTGGACTACAAAAAGCTGACGCTTCGGCGCGGCAATGATGTGCGACAGGCAGAGCTGGTCAGTGGCCGTTCTCATAACGGCAAGTTTCTGGTTGTAAAGCTCAAGGGTCTCGATGACCGTGACGAAGCTGGTCTTCTTCGCGAATTCGAAATCTGCGTGCCGCGTAACCTGTTTCCTGAACTGACCGACGGCGAGTACTACTGGTACCAGCTGCAGGGACTAAAAGTGACCAACCTTGAAGGGCAATTGCTCGGCAAGATTGTTGATCTGATGGAAACTGGCTCGAACGATGTCATGGAAGTCAAACCTTGCCCAGGTAGCCTGGATGATCGCGATCGCTTGTTGCCCTATACAGAGCAATGCGTGCTGAGCGTCGACCTTGCAGCTGGCGAGATGAAGGTGGATTGGGATGCGGACTTCTAAGCGTGGCTAAATTGCGCGTAGAAGTGATCAGTTTGTTTCCCGAAATGTTTTCCGCCATCAGCGACTACGGCATCACTAGTCGTGCGGTGAAACAAGGGCTCTTGCAGCTTACTTGTTGGAATCCGCGAGACTACACAACGGATCGACATCACACTGTGGACGATCGCCCATTTGGCGGTGGTCCGGGCATGGTGATGAAGATCAAGCCTCTGGAAGATGCACTGGTTCAGGCCAGAGAAGCAGCCGGAGAGGCGGCGAAGGTTATTTACCTGTCGCCCCAAGGCCGTCAACTGAATCAGTCGGCGGTACGCGAACTGGCGAATGAGGAAGCATTAATCCTCATTGCAGGTCGTTATGAAGGCATTGACGAGCGTTTTATAGACGCTTATGTCGATGAAGAGTGGTCGATTGGTGACTATGTACTCTCTGGTGGCGAGCTGCCGGCGATGGTTCTGATTGATGCGGTTACACGACTGCTGCCTGGAGCTTTAGGGCATGCGGACTCCGCGGAGGAAGATTCCTTCACGGATGGTTTGCTGGATTGCCCGCACTACACCCGACCGGAGG
>JBILYW010000398.1:0-4149 GCA_044377555.1 Pseudomonas sp. | reverse complement strand
GTGAACCTGGGCTTTCTGGATGCAGCGGTGCTGGCGGATGTGCTGCTGCATGCCGCAGACCGTGGCGAACGCCTGGCGGACGTGCGTGTGCTCAGCCGCTATGAGCGTCGGCGCATGCCGCACAACCTGGCCTTGATGGCGGCGATGGAAGGGTTTGAGCGCCTGTTCCAGGCCGATTCGCTGACCGCCCGCTTGCTGCGCAACACCGGTTTGAAATGGGTCAACAAAATGCCCGAAGCGAAAGCCATGTTCGTGCGCCAGGCGCTTGGCCTGAGCGGCGACTTGCCGCCGCTGGCCAAGCCCTGAAAAATCTGTGTAGCTGCTGCCGAGGTACGAGGCTGCGATGGGCTGCGAAGCGTCCGCGTTTCTTGAAGGTCCTTCGGCCCTTATCGCAGCCTTCGGCAGCGGCTACAGATCTTCGGTAACATCTGGTAACTCCTCGAGGGCGAGTTAGGTTGAGCTGTTAAATGTGATTCACTACCATTTACGCCCGATTCGCATTAAGAGAGACCGCCCCTCATGTTGGCACCCAAGCGTCTACTGACTGCCCTGGCCCTAACCGTTTTTGCGAGCAGCGTTTCTGCGGCCGATGAAGTGGTGGTTTACTCCTCGCGTATCGATGAGCTGATCAAGCCGGTATTTGACGCCTACACCGCCAAAACCGGGGTCAAGGTCAAGTTCATCACCGACAAGGAAGCGCCGCTGATGCAGCGCATCAAGGCTGAGGGCCAAAACGCCACTGCCGACCTGTTGCTGACCGTGGACGCCGGCAACCTCTGGCAAGCCGAGCAAATGGGCATCCTGCAGCCGTTCACCTCCGCGGTGATCGACAAAAATATCCCGCCGCAATACCGTTCTTCCTCCCATGAGTGGACTGGCCTGAGCCTTCGCGCACGGACCATCGCGTATTCGACTGACCGGGTTAAACCTGAAGAACTGTCGACTTACGAAGCCCTGGCTGACAAAAACTGGGAAGGCCGCCTGTGCCTGCGCACCGCCAAGAAGGTTTATAACCAGTCGCTGACCGCTACCATGATCGAAGTGAACGGCCCGGAAAAAACCGAAGAAGTCCTCAAGGGCTGGGTGAACAACCTGTCCACCGACGTCTTCTCGGATGACATCGCGGTGCTTGAAGCGATCAATGCCGGGCAGTGCGACGTCGGGATCGTCAACACCTACTACTACGGCCGTCTGCACAAGCAAAAGCCTGATCTGGCGGTGAAGTTGTTCTGGCCCAACCAGGCTGACCGTGGGGTTCACGTCAACTTGTCGGGCATTGGCCTGACCAAGTACGCCCCGCATCCCGAAGCGGCCAAGGCACTGGTGGAGTGGATGACTACTCCTGAAGCCCAGGCGATTTTTGCAGGTGTTAACCAGGAGTTCCCGGCCAACCCGAGCGTTGCACCTTCGGCCGAAGTGGCCAGCTGGGGCAAGTTCAAGGCCGATGCCTTGCCGGTCGAAGTGGCAGGCAAGCGCCAGGCCGAAGCCATCCGCATGATGGATCGCGCTGGCTGGAACTGATAAGAGTCTGAAGTAATACCTGTGGGAGCGGGCTTGCTCGCGATAGCATCGCCGGGGTTTCATTTGAAACTGCGGTGTTTGCATCGCGAGCAAGCCCGCTCCCACATTCGTTTTCACGTCGTCCCACCCACCTTCCGAGAGTTTTTCGTGGCCCATCCTGCCCAACGCCGCTGGTATCCGCTGGTCTTTGTCATTGCTGCTCTGGTGCTGTTGCCGCTGAGCGTTTTGCTGTTGTCCTGGCAAAGCATTGATGGCCAGATCTGGAGCCACCTGTGGGACACGCAAATGCCGCGCCTGCTGGGCAATACCTTGACGCTGATCGTCGGGGTGGGTGTTGGGGTCACGCTGCTCGGTGTGAGCCTGGCGTGGCTGACCAGCCTGTGTGAGTTCCCCGGCAGGCGTTGGCTGGATTGGGCGCTGATGCTGCCGTTTGCGATTCCTGCCTATGTACTGGCGTTTGTTTTTGTCGGTCTGCTGGATTTCGCCGGGCCGGTGCAAACCCTGCTGCGTGAATGGTTTGGCACGGGTTTGAGGTTGCCACGGGTGCGCTCCACCGGTGGCGTGATCATCGTGCTGATTCTGGTGTTCTACCCCTACGTCTACCTGCTGGCGCGCACGGCGTTTCTGGCCCAGGGCAAAGGTCTGATGGAGGCCGCCAGAGTGTTGGGCCAAAGCCCGTGGCAGGCGTTCTGGCGGGTGGCGTTACCCATGGCGCGCCCGGCGATTGGTGCGGGCGTGGCGCTGGCGTTGATGGAGACCCTGGCCGATTTCGGCGCCGTGTCGGTGTTCAACTTCGATACGTTCACCACTGCGATCTACAAAACCTGGTACGGTTTTTTTAGCTTGTCGACGGCGGCGCAACTGGCCAGTTTGCTGTTGCTGGTGGTCATGGTGGTGCTCTACGGCGAGCGCCGGGCCCGGGGAGCCAGTCGCGCCAGTAACGAGCGCCCCCGGGTCAGCGCCTTGTATCACTTGCGTGGTCCCAAAGCGTGGCTGGCCAGTGGTTGGTGCTTGCTGGTATTCGCTTGTGCTTTCTTGATTCCGATGCTGCAACTGGTGGTGTGGTTCTGGCAGCGCGGGCGGTTTGACCTGGATGAGCGTTACGCCGGTCTGATCCTGCATACCCTGTATCTGGGGGGCATGGCGGCGCTGATTACCGTGAGCGTGGCGTTGGTGCTGGCATTTGCCCGGCGTCAGGCCCCCACCCCGACCATTCGCGCCGGCGTCAGCCTGGCGAATCTGGGCTATGCCTTGCCGGGTTCGGTGTTGGCAGTGTCGATCATGTTGGCATTCAGCTATCTGGATCGCGAGCTGGTGATCCCTGTGTCGGGCTGGTTGGGGGGGGCGGGCAAGCCGCTGCTGCTGGGCAGCCTGTCGGCCTTGCTGCTGGCGTATCTGGTGCGGTTTATCGCCGTGGCTTATGGCCCGCTGGAGAACAGCCTGGCGCGCATTCGTCCTTCCTTGCCCGAAGCCGCTCGCAGTTTGGGGGTCAGTGGCCCACGACTGTTTTTCAAAGTGTATCTGCCGTTATTGCTGCCGGGTACCTTGAGCGCTGCGTTGCTGGTCTTTGTCGATGTGCTCAAGGAAATGCCCGCCACCTTGCTGATGCGCCCGTTTGGCTGGGATACGCTGGCCGTGCGGATCTTCGAGATGACCAGCGAAGGCGAATGGGCGCGGGCTTCGTTGCCCGCCCTGACTCTGGTGCTGGTCGGACTGTTACCGGTCATCGGGCTGATTCGACGCTCGGCCCATCGAATCGGTTAGGTGTCAGTCCTCCTTCATGCAGCTACAATGCGCGGCATTCGGTGCGGTCTGTCTATACAGGCCAGGTTTTTGCGTGATGTAAGAAAGCCTCTTTTTAGGCTTGAAATGCTCCGCAGCCTGTCCGCACCTTCGCCAAGCCCGGAAGGAGAAACCCATGGGACAGCGTACGCCTCTGTATGACCTGCATCTCGCCCTTGGCGCGAAGATGGTCGATTTTGGCGGTTGGGATATGCCTTTGCATTACGGCTCACAAGTCGAGGAGCACCACGAGGTGCGTCGCGACTGTGGGGTTTTTGATGTTTCGCATATGACCGTGATCGACATCACCGGGGTTCAGGCCAAGGAATGGCTCCAGTACTTGCTGGCTAATGATGTTGAGCGTCTGAATACACCCGGCCGTGCCTTGTACAGCGCCATGCTCAACGAGCAGGGCGGTGTGGTTGACGACATGATCGTCTATCTGATGCCTACGGGTTATCGGCTTATCGTTAACGCCGCCACCCGTGATCAGGACCTGGCCTGGATGGCCGTTCAGCGCCAGGGCTATGACGTGCAACTGCAGGAACGTCCGGAGCTGGCCTTGCTGGCCATTCAGGGGCCACAGGCGCGGCATAAGGTGGCTGAACTTGTGAGTCAGGCGCGTGGCCAGTTGATCCAGCAGCTCAAGCCTTTTGAAGGGCAGAGCAATGGCGACTGGTTTATCGCCCGCACCGGCTATACCGGTGAAGATGGCCTGGAAATTCTGCTCCCGGCGGATCAGGCACCGGCCTTTTTCAACGACCTGGTAGGTGCCGGTATTTCACCGATTGGCTTGGGCGCTCGCGATACCTTGCGCCTTGAAGCCGGCATGAACTTGTACGGGCA
>JBILYW010000397.1:0-4165 GCA_044377555.1 Pseudomonas sp. | reverse complement strand
ATGCGCAGCATGGTGGAGGCTGGTGAAGGGCTGGCACTGGTCGACCCGTTTACGGCAGTGGGCGCCAAAGCCGCCGGGCTGGATGTGTGCCCCCTGTCGCCTGCCATTCCCGTGACACTGTATGCACTGACACGCAAAGGCTGCGAGCCCGGGCTGGCACTTATTGCGTTGCTTGAGATCGTGCACCAGAAGGCCGAGGCATTGCTGGCTGATCAGGGGTTGGTGGTGCTTTAACGGCCGTCTGCGACAGCAGGCTAAATCCGGCTCTCGAACATCAGATACCAGAAAATCGCTACTTCGCTGGTCTGCGGATCAATACCGCGATAGCGCAGATAATCGATCCCGCCTACCTGGTACCCGCAACGTTCGTACAACCGGCAGGCGCCGAGATTGTTGTTCTGGGTTTCAAGCATGATCCCTGGCAGGTTCTTCTTGTGGCTCCAGAACTTGACCACTTCCAGCAACGACCTGGCGACACCATGGCGACGGGCACTGGCCACCACCGCCAGCTCGTCAACATGGGCAAAACCATTCCAGTTGGTGCTCACCACCACATGCCCGACCGGCTGGTTGTCCAGATAGGCCATGAAAATGTCGCTGTCCTTGCCCCCGCGATAGCTGGCAAATTCATCCGGGTCGATGCCGTAGCATTTGCGGTAAGGCGTGATCAGATCGAGCGGCCAGTGCTCGACCTTTTTATGACGGTCGGCACGGGCATAGGCGCGCACTTCAAAACTGAAATCGTTGCACCACACATACGGGGCAAAACCTTCGTCAGCCAGACGTACCGAGACTTGAGGGTCTTTGGGGTTCATAACCAGGTGCATGAAAAATCCTTCTTTCCTGTCGTCGATGCGGGCAACGGGCTGCAGCCACAACCCATCGCAGGCCTCGCAGCGACTACAAGGCCTGCCCCTTCGCATCGAGAAGCTGAGCCCAGAGCGACGGACCACCCGCCGATTTGGCAATAGCTTCAAGCCGTGCGGCATGCTCAGCCAAGTCGCTTTCACTTGCACGAATAATCCGGCCCGGCTGGCGGTCGGCCGACAGGCGGCGAATTTCGCTGGCCTGATTGCCCGAACCTTCGCCTGACCCATTACCGTCAGAAGCATTACCGGCCAACGACAGGCTGGTCTGCCCGCCGGTCATGGTCAGGTAAACGTCTGCCAGGATCTCGGAGTCGAGCAATGCGCCGTGAAGTTCACGGCCCGAGTTGTCGACGCCATAGCGCTTGCACAAGGCATCAAGGCTGTTGCGCTGCCCCGGGTGACGCGCACGCGCCATCGCCAGGGTATCGAGGATGGTGCAGTGCGCGGTGAGGTCGGCCCGGTCCGTCTGCCCGATCAGGGCAAATTCGTTATTCAGGAAGCCCACGTCGAACGCGGCGTTATGAATGATCAGCTGAGCGCCTTTGATGAAGTCAAAGAACTCATCGGCCACTTCAGCAAAGCGGGGCTTGCCCACCAGAAATTCGTTGGTAATGCCGTGGACGCCAATGGCGCCTTCGTCACTTTCACGGTCGGGTTGCAGGTACACGTGAAAATGCCGGCCAGTCAAACGACGGCCCATCAACTCGACGCAACCGATCTCGATCACCCGGTGGCCATCGGTGACCGGCATACCGGTGGTTTCAGTATCGAGTACAACACTACGCATGCTTGATGCCCCTCATTTCATCCACTCCGCGGTTGGCCAGCTGGTCCGCACGCTCGTTACCGTAGTGGCCAATGTGCCCGCGCACCCACTGCCATTTCACGGTATGGCGACTGACCTGCTCATCGAGCAGCTTCCACAGGTCGGCATTTTTCACCGGTTCTTTGGCAGCCGTTTTCCAGCCGCGTTTTTTCCAGTTGACCATCCACTCGGTGATGCCTTTCATCACGTACTGCGAGTCGGTCACCAGCAATACTTCACACGGGCGCTTGAGCTCCTCAAGGCCGCGAATGGCGGCCATGAGTTCCATACGATTGTTGGTGGTATTGGCTTCGCCACCCCAGAGCTCTTTCTCTACGCCCTGGCAAACCAGCAAGGCACCCCAGCCACCCGGGCCTGGATTGCCCTTGCAGGCACCATCGGTGAACATTTCAACGCTATCGCTCATTACAAACTATCCAGAAAAGGCTGCTTATGGCCTGCCCAACAAGAATGGACAGTACCTGAGCCGGGTAAACCCGGCCCGACATGGAATTAAGATTCAGTGTGGCGCCGATTGACCTTGGCCATCTGCAAGGGGATCAGCTTGCCCATCGGTTCCCGGCGTAACGGATTGACGGGCCGCAAGCCCACCACCATTTTGCGCGCGACCAATACATAGAAGCCGCCACCGGCCAATTGCCAGTTGCCTGCCTTGCGCTCCCAGCCTGCCAAACGGCTTTGCCACGCCTTGGATGCAAGCGGCGGACGATAGCACCCGAAGCGGCGTTTCTCCAGCGCAAAGCCCAGCAGGTTCAGCCAGTCGGCAACCCGTGAAGGTGAAATGCAACGGGCCTTGCGCAGGGCATCATTGGTAAAAACATGGCGCAACCCCCAACTGCTCCACGGGTTTATCCCCACAATCAGCAAGTGCCCGCCGGGGCGCACGCTGCTGGCCGCTTCGCGCAGCAAACCATGGGGCGACAGGCAGAAATCCAGGCCATGCTGCAACACCACCACATCGGCTGCGTGCTCGCACAGCGGCCAGGCCTGCTCTTCACAAATGATCTCGACACCCGGCAGAGGCGCACCAAGGCGCACATTGCGCCGCACTTGAGGCGCCTTCGGGGGAGGCTCGGCACCCGGCCCGTAATGCACCAGATAACCGCCGAAAAAGCGCCCCAGCTCGTCCTCGAGCACCCGCTGCTCCTCTTCAAGCAGCAACTGCCCATGGGGGCCGGACAGCCATTCGCGCGCCGAACTGATCAGTGCCAGCCACTCAGGGTCCGCCTGAGCCAATGCTTTATCGGTCATTGCTCCTCCAACTCGCCATCTACCTATAACAAGCCCTAAGATGCGCCATTGTTTCGCACTTGGGAATTGCACCATGTTACAGATCGACGCCCTGCCCGCCTTTAATGACAACTACATCTGGTTGTTACAGGACACGACCCACAAGCGCTGCGCTGTAGTCGACCCGGGGGACGCCGAACCTGTGCTGGCCTGGCTGGCCCTGCACCCGGACTGGGTACTGAGTGACATTCTGATCACCCATCACCACTTCGATCATGTGGGCGGTGTTGCACAACTTCACGAACACACTAGCGCGAAGGTCTGGGGCCCGGCGCTGGAGACCATCCCGGCCCGACAAGCGGCACTCAACGACGGCGACCGGATCGAAGTGCTGGGCCTTGAGTTCAAGGTCATTCTCGTCCCGGGCCACACCCTGGGGCACATTGCTTACTATCACGACGACCCGGCGGCCCCCTTGCTGTTTTGTGGCGATACCCTGTTCGCCGCAGGGTGTGGCCGGCTGTTCGAGGGCACTCCCGAACAGATGCACCATTCGCTGAACCGGCTCGCGGCCCTGCCCGCCCACACCGGCGTGTACTGCACCCACGAATACACCTTGAGCAACTTGCGCTTTGCCCGGGCGGTAGAGCCCAACAACCCGGATATTGCAGCGCGGGTCGATCAGGTGACGCAATGGCGCGCCGAAGGTCGCATCAGTTTGCCCTCAACCATTGCCCTCGAATTACGCACAAATCCCTTTCTACGGGTCAATGAAACATCTGTTAAAGAAAAAGCTGACGAGTGGAACAGCCTCGACAATGCCTCGCCCAGCGCTGTCTTTGCCAGCTTGCGCAGCTGGAAAGATAAGTTCTAAACCGGGTCGCGGTTGGCACAAAAATTCTGAACAGTTGACCGCGCCCCACCTGCTTTCTAGAATCCCCCGACATTTTTGCCTGAACATACCCTCCAGACAATGTCGTCATTTAAAGGTTACTCCATCAACTCAGACGCATTGACGCGCTTGGTTAAAGCCATCGCGGTGGCTGTGTCCGCCACTCTCGCGGGCTGCCAATCCATGGATCATTCGGCACAAACCGCCGAAAGACCCAGCCTTAAAGTAGCCAAACGTACTCCGCAGCAACCTTTGTGGCTCAGCGAAAAGCCTAGCCCCGTCGCCCCGCAAGATGTGTGGGAACGGATGCGCCAGGGTTTCAAGCTACAAGACGGCCAGAACGTTAAC
>JBILYW010000635.1:0-2598 GCA_044377555.1 Pseudomonas sp. | reverse complement strand
TGGCTGAAGTTCGCAGCCGCGAATTTTACGAGAAGCCGACTTCTGAGCGTAAGCGTAAAGCAGCAGCTGCTGTTAAGCGTCACGCGAAGAAAGTTCAGCGCGAGCAGCGCCGCGCCGTTCGTCTGTACTAATACACAGACGTTCGTTGCAAGCTTCTGCCAAGCCCGGCCTAAAGCCGGGCCGTAGGCAGTTGCAGCAAGTTACATGCTTTATCGTCAAGGCCGCAGACGCGACCGCGACAAGCGTTACATCACGTCAGACCTGGCCTAATAGCCAGCAGTGCACGTCTTTACTGACGAGCCTTCCAAGGCTACCGACGAGCACACCTCTCTGATTTTCCCAAAGACGATCAGCCCAAGGCACCTCTCCAGTGCCTGCTTATGAGCTATCCGAGACCAGCCATTGGTCAGTGCCGGACTCAGAGCGTCACACCTATCGACCCCATACATTCTGATTAAAATGATCAGGCAGGGTTTCGACAGATACACTTCCCCGAAATAATTGAGCAGACGTCCCTCGATCGAGCAGAGCATTCGCCTGCACGCCACGACGACCAAGCCTGTTATACGGACCCATTTCTGCACTGTGCTGACGAGAACGCCATGGCCGGGTTAATCCCCCAGAGCTTTATTGACGACCTTCTGAACCGTACCGATATCGTCGATGTCGTTAGCTCGCGCGTGCAAATGAAGAAAGCCGGCAAGAACTACACCGCCTGCTGCCCCTTCCATAAAGAAAAAACACCGTCTTTCAGTGTCAGCCCCGACAAACAGTTCTATTACTGTTTTGGCTGTGGTGCCGGCGGTAATGCCCTCGGCTTCATCATGGACCACGACAATCTGGACTTCCCCCAGGCTGTCGAAGAACTGGCCAAAGCCGCTGGCATGGAAATCCCCCGAGAAGAAAGTGGTCGCCCTCATAAACCCCGGCAACCCACTGACTCTCCGCTCTACCCGCTTCTGACTGCTGCAGCCGACTTTTATCGCCAGGCCTTAAAAAGCCATCCGGCACGTAAAGCGGCCGTGGACTATCTGAAGGGGCGCGGCCTGACTGGCGAAATCGCCCGCGACTTCGGCTTGGGGTTCGCTCCGCCCGGCTGGGACAACCTGTACAAGCATCTAAGCAGCGACACGCTTCAGCAAAAAGCCATGATCGATGCCGGCCTGCTGGTGGAAAACGCCGAGACCGGCAAGCGCTACGACCGTTTTCGCGATCGCGTGATGTTTCCGATCCGTGATAGCCGCGGCCGGATCATTGCCTTCGGCGGCCGAGTGCTGGGCGACGACAAGCCCAAGTACCTGAACTCCCCGGAAACCCCGGTCTTTCACAAAGGCCAGGAATTGTACGGGCTGTTCGAAGCGCGCAAATTCACCCGCAGCCTCGATGAAATCATTGTGGTTGAAGGCTACATGGACGTTATCGCCCTCGCCCAGCAAGGCCTGCGCAATGCCGTCGCAACCCTGGGCACCGCCACCAGCGAAGAACACATGAAGCGCCTGTTTCGCGTGGTCCCCAGCGTTTTATTCTGTTTTGACGGCGACCAGGCTGGCCGCAATGCCGCCTGGCGCGCACTTGAAGCCACACTGCCCTGCTTGCAGGATGGCCGCCGCGCACGCTTTTTGTTCCTGCCCGAAGGCGAAGACCCGGACACACTGGTGCGCTCCGAAGGCACCGATGCCTTCAAGGCCCGCATCAACCAGCACGCGCAGCCTCTGGCCGATTACTTCTTCCAGCAACTGATAGAAGAAGCAGACCCGCGCTCGCTTGAAGGCAAGGCCCACATGGCGACGCTGGCAGCACCGCTGATCGACAAAGTCCCGGGCGCCAACCTGCGGACCTTGATGCGTCAGCGCTTAAGTGAAATCACCGGCCTGACCAGCGAAACGGTCAGCCAACTGGCTCAAAGCGCACCGCCCAAACCCCAGGTACAACCGGCTTACGATCCGGGCATTGATTACGATGCAATGCCCGACTACAGCGACTTCCAGCAACCGGACATGTACATCCCCCAACAGGAATGGACACCGAAAAAGCCCGGCGCTGGCGGCAAGAAGTGGGAAAACAAACCCTGGGACAAAAAAGGCAAGCGTGGCGGCGAGCGTGAGCAGGCCTGGATCCCGGTCGGCGTTGAGCCGCCTACACTGACAGCCCTGCGCACCTTGCTGCATCACCCGCAACTGGCCAAAAAAGTTGAAGACGCCGGGCACTTTGCTGCAGAAGACCAGACTAATAATCAGCTACTGATTGCTCTGGTGGAGGCCGTTCAGAAAAATCCTAAGCTAAGCTCTATACAGTTGTTGTCCCGCTGGCACGGCACTGAACAGGGTCGCTTGCTGCAAAGACTGCTGGAAAAGGAGTGGCTAATTGATGCCGACAACCTTGAACAACAGTTTTTCGACACCATAACTAGCTTGTCAGCTCGCCAACGCGAGCGAAATCTTGAACAACTTCTTCGAAAAGCACGTCAAGGCGAGCTAAGCCCCGAGGAAAAAAATCAGTTACGCGACCTTCTAAGTCGCAATAATCCCGCATCAAACCCGACCTCAACTGGCGCGTGAGGTCATAGCTAAGGTATAATCCTCGGCTTGTTTTTTGCCC
>JBILYW010000396.1:0-4192 GCA_044377555.1 Pseudomonas sp. | reverse complement strand
ACAATTTCCTGTTGCAGTTGCCCGGCCTTGTCCTTGGGCAGCGGCAGGCTCGCGGCTACTTCGTCGTTGACCAGCACGTTGATTTGCGACAGTTCCGCCAGCAGCGCCGGTGAGTAGGTGTACTGCAGATTCAGCCTGGCCCCCGTCACGATCGAGTCGGCCCGCACATCGAAGCTGACGCTGTCGGTCGACTCCACACCGCGCAGGCTCATCGGATAATTGCGCCCCAATTGCTTGAGGGTCACGGTGTAACTTTTGGCACCGGGCGCAGAGGCTGGCGGCGTGGTTTCGGCACAAGCAGCAGCGGCGCTTAAAGCCAGCCAGGCGCACGTCAAGCGTGCCAGTGCGCGCGGTAAATCGCGCAGATTAGCGAAGGCTACAGACGTTGAGTTCATCACTTGTCCAGGACGTTTTCGAGCATGGTTGGGGTGACGCGGCGACGGCGGATTTTGTTCCGCACTTCCATGGCCGTGGCTTTGAAGAGTTCGTGGATACCGCGCAGGCCGATGCGGCTGACCTCGCGCAAGGCCACCATCGGGGTATCGACCTGCCCGCTGCCCCAGGTCGATGCCCAGGTGTCGGCGCGGGAAAACGTAAGGCGTACCAGATCGCTTTGCTGGCGCAGGGTCAGGGCATCAAACTGTGCACCCAGCAGCTCGCCACGGCTAAACACGATGACCGCCGGGAACACACTCAATTGCTGGTTGCGAAACAGCGAGATCTGGACCCGTTCGCCCTGAGGTACGCTAAAACCTTCAGGCAAACGCAAGCCCACACCTTTTTGCGAGAAGTCCTGGGTGACGCCCTCAATGACGCTGCCATCGGCACGGGTCAGGTGCGCTGGCAGTTTGGCGGCGACACGCGGTTCAGCACGCACCTGCCGGGTTTCACTGGCAACCGCCACTGCGGCACTGGTGATGATGACGTTGTAGAGCGTCCACACCAGGTTGATCAGCAGCGTGGTGGTGGCGCCCTCCTCCCCCATTGCCAGACGCCCGAGCCCGTAAATCAGGCCCGCCATGTTGAGGGTCAGCAACACGATGTACGGGCGGGCGAGTTTCCAGTCGAAGAACTTCTCGTCGATGATCCCGCCCTTGTTGGTCACGTTGAAACCACCGCGCTTGGGATTGACCAGTGCCACCAGCACCGGGCCCATGATGTACCAGGCCAGTACGGTCTCGTAGACCTCGTTCCAGAACGAATGGCGGAACCGTCCCTGGATGGTGGAGTTGGTCAGGCTGGCATGGAAGATATGCGGCAATGCATAGGCCGTGATCATCAACCCCGCAGCGTGGAAGATTTGCGCGTCGAAAAACAGGAAGGCCAGCGGTGCCGTCAGAAACACCAGACGCGGCAAACCATAGAAGAAGTGCAGCATCGCGTTGAGGTAGCACAGGCGCTGCCCCAGGTTCAGCCCTTTGCCGAACAGCGGGTTATCCGTGCGGAAGATCTGGGCCATGCCTCGGGCCCAACGAATCCGCTGACTGATGTGGCTCGACAGGCTTTCTGTCGCCAGCCCCGCTGCCTGCGGGATGGCCAGATACGCAGTGTTATAGCCGGCACGGTTGAGTTTGAGCGCGGTGTGAGCATCTTCGGTCACGGTTTCTACCGCGACCCCGCCGATCTCCATCAGCGGTTCGCGCCGGATCACGGCACAGGAACCACAGAAAAACGTGGCGTTCCACAGGTCGTTGCCGTCCTGCACCAGGCCATAAAACAACTCGCCTTCGTTTGGCACCGAGCGGAAGGTGTCGAGGTTTTTCTCGAACGGGTCCGGGGAAAAAAAGAAGTGCGGGGTTTGCAGCATCGCCAGCTTCGGGTCTTTCAGGAACCAGCCGATACTCACTTGCAGGAAGGAACGGGTCGGCACATGGTCGGCATCGAAAAACGCCACGAACTCACCGCTGGTAGCCTTCAACGCTTCGTTAAGGTTGCCGGCCTTGGCATGACGGTTGTTGTCGCGGGTGATGTAGTTGACATTGATCTGCTCGCAGAACTCGCGGAAGTCTTCGCGACGGCCGTCGTCCAGCACGTGGACGCGCAGCTTGTCTTGCGGCCAGTCCATGGCCTGGGCGGCAAAGATGGTCAGTTTCACGATATCAAGGGCTTCGTTGTATGACGGGATAAACACGTCAACTACGGGCCACTCGCCAGGCGGGCTTTTGAGCAGGACCGGTTGGCGATGCAACGGCCAGGCCGTCTGCAGATAGCCGAACACCAGCACCACCAGGGCATAAATTTCGGCGAGCACCAGGCCATAACCGAACGCAATGTCGATCCATTCGTCAAAGTCCAGCGTCTCGGTCAGACGCCAGTACATGTAGCGCAGCGAAGCCGTCAGCGACAGGCCGATCAAGATCAGGATGGTCAGGCGCCCGGGGATCCTGCGCAGTACCAGCGCCGCACCGAAGCAGCCGATGCCGAAAATGCACTGCGCGTAAAAATCAAACGGCGCGGTGATAATCAGCAGGCCCAACAGGCCGCAAAATACAGTTGTGCCAATGATCAGCGCCCGACGTGCCGCTGCAGGCCACTGACCGATACGATCGGCCAGGGACTGGGCCCAACGCTGAAGACGGGTGTGTGTCACTGGTGGCTCAGTGCATACCTTGATCACAGGGTGCAGATCTTGGCAGTGGCGGTGTTCTGCAACCGGGCTTTGAGTTGCTCACCGAGCAGCAGCATATCCTGGCAGGCCGTTGATGATCCGGGTGACGTCAACGGGTTACGCCCATACGCCAGGGCTTCGCCAAGTGTGTTGTCCATTGCAATGACCGCCAGCAGCTGCGCGCCCAGACGGCGCTTGAGCACTTCAAGCATGTCCCGGGAGAACTCGCGGCCGGCGTCAAACTGATTGACCACATAACTGCAAACCGGGGGCGCCGGCCGCACGCCGGCAGCACCGAGCAGGCGATCCATCTGGTCCAGGGCGATAAAACTGGCGGCATCGGCAGTGGTAACCACGATCACTTGATCAGCCACGTCCAGCGCCTGCTCCAGATACGCCGAGCGGCCGGTCGGGGTGTCGAGAATCACCACGTCGTTTTCACCCAGGCCCATGCGGTCCAGTTGCCGGGCCAACCAATGGCGGTCCAGAGCCATGGCGCTTTGCAGAGCGTCATGTTCCTCATCACTGAGCACGCCATGGGGCAACAACTGCGCACCGGCGAAGCCTTGTTGCAGCCTGTCGCTCCAGAGAGTGTCGACCTCGCTGGCACTGCCCAGCCCTGTCACGCCGGGCTCGATCCCCAGGTGATATTGCAGCGCATTTTGCGGATCGAGATCGATGGCCAGGGTTTTGCCGCCTTCCATTCGCAAGCTGCTGGCCAAGCCGGCGCCGAGAGTCGTCTTGCCAACGCCGCCCTTGGGCGAAACAAGCGCCACGATATACGCCTTGCACTTGGGCGCCAGCGGCTGTGTTTGAGTGTGCAAACCCTGCGTCCGGGCCTGACGGGCAAGGACCACCTCGGCGAGCAAATTACGCAGCGGTGACGCAACGTCTGCCGCCGTCATAGGTGGCGCTTGAGTCGGCGGGTGCTGCGGTTCAACAGCGCGACTCACTGGCTCGGCTGCCGGGGCAACCGGCGAGACGGCACAAAGCGCTGCCCTGACCGGCACGTCTGCAACCCGGGGCTCAACCGCACCACCGGTTTTGTCCAGCAAGAGAGCCGTTTCCTGGTAATCGAACTGACTTTCGAACTCGTGATAGCTGTCCGGATTTGCCCCGAATCTGCTGAATAAATTCGATATATCGTCGGTACGATTCATAAAAAAGCTCCCTGGGTGCTGACTATTAACGCCGTGTGTCCTGCTACGGCGCGGCAAAAATAAGCCATCACAATGATATCGTCAATATTTTGAACACAATTAAATTATTATATTAATCAGAACGTCAAAACATCACGAATTAGCCAATATATTGACGTAAATAGTGCGATTTTATTTGGCGCCATCTCCCCGACATTTATCCTCACGTCATGTCTTACAAAGAATAAGGCATTGAAATATCTGAAATTTTTAAAAAAATTAACCCAACCTGACTGGAGTCATCCGAGCGCCCCCTTACCTGCACGTTACGTTGCTGAATGATTGAACCCACGTGAACAGTTGGTACTTTCTGACAGGGCCCATGGAGCGGAATTAAATCCAGAAGTGATTAATCGTCTCTTTTGTTATTGCTCTTTCGTTTTCA
>JBILYW010000395.1:0-4206 GCA_044377555.1 Pseudomonas sp. | reverse complement strand
GTCGGCGGTGTTTCGCAGCTGATCTTGCGACCCAGCAGCGCTTCAATCGATGGCAGTTGATACGAGTCGTCTTCACCGGCAAAGCTGATGGAAACCCCGCTGGCGCCTGCGCGGCCAGTACGGCCAATGCGGTGCACATAGTCGTCCGGCACTTCGGGCAGGGTGAAATTGATCACGTGGCTGATACCGTCGATGTGAATCCCGCGGCCCGCCACGTCGGTGGCCACCAGTACGCGGATCTTGCCTTCACGAAAGCCTTCCAGCGTCTTGATGCGCTTGTGTTGCGGTACGTCGCCTGACAGTTGGGCGGCGTTGATGCCGTCACGTACCAGGCGCTCTTCGATGCGGCGCACCTCGTCCTTGCGGTTGGCGAACACGATGACGCGCTCCCAGCCGTTGTCGTTGACCAGGTTGAACAACAATTTGTATTTGTCGGCACCGGCAACGGCATACACGTGCTGCTCGACCATGTCGCTGGCGACGTTGAGCGCTTCGATTTCCACGATGGCCGGGTCGGTGGTCCATTGCTTGGCCAGGTTCATCACGTCCTCGGTAAAGGTCGCAGAGAACAGCAGCGTCTGACGCTCGGCTTTAGGCGGCGTTTGACGAAT
This sequence comes from Pseudomonas sp., assembly GCA_044377555.1. GTDB lineage: Bacteria > Pseudomonadota > Gammaproteobacteria > Pseudomonadales > Pseudomonadaceae > Aquipseudomonas. The sequence continues at coordinate 3,595 of JBILYW010000395.1, read as the reverse complement.
GATCTGGCGTACTTGAGGGATGAAACCCATGTCCAGCATGCGGTCGGCTTCGTCGAGTACCATCACTTCGACCATGTCCAGATGTACTTCGCCGCGCTGGTTGAAGTCCAGCAGGCGGCCCGGTGTGGCCACCAGAATGTCGCAATGGCGGGCTTCAAGCTGCTTGAGCTGCTTGTCGAAGTCCATGCCGCCGACGAACGTCATGACGTTCAGGTCGGTGTACTTGGTCAGGTCGGCCGCATCCTTGGCGATTTGCACCACCAGCTCGCGGGTCGGCGCAATGATCAGTGCGCGCGGCTCGCCCATGTAGCGTTCTTTGGGCGGCGGGGTCTGGGTCAGCTGGCTGATGATCGAAATCAGGAACGCGGCGGTTTTGCCGGTGCCGGTCTGGGCGCGGCCAATGGCGTCGCGACCGCTCAGGGTATAGCCCAGCACTTCGGCCTGAATGGGTGTGCAGTACGGGAAACCCAGGTCCTGAATGGCATGCATCAGCTCAGGGGTGAGCTTGAAATCGTGAAAGCGGGTTTTGCCTTCTTGTGGCTCTACCGCAAAGTCTTCGAGTTTCCAGGGGATGACCGGTGGCTTGGGAGCCACTTCGCGCCGAGGTTTTGCAATTTTTGGTTTTTCGATGTGCGGTTGTTCGGCAGCGGGCTGTGCGTCAGGAATGGTCACCGGCGCGGGTGCTGGAACAGGAGCAGGAGCAGAACGACCAGGCTGTTGCGCGTCGGTTCGCGGGCTGGTGTTGCTCGAAGGTGTCATGGAAGCTGGCGCGAGCGGCTCAGCCTCGCTTTTACCGAATATTTTTTTGAGTGCTTTGAGCACGGTCATCTCATCAGTTGGTTAAGGAGTGTACGCCGGGCAGTGTAATGCAAGTCGGGTGCTCGGCGTAGTGAGCGAAGGATGTTTCGGTTTTAGCCCAGGCGTTTTGCCAACCAGGCACCGATATCGCGGATTTCTTCGGGTAACACTTCATGGCCCATTGGGTATTCCTGCCATGTAACCGCCACACCTGCAGCCTTTAAGCGCTCATAAGCCGTACGGCCCATGGCGTTTTGGACTACATCGTCGTACTGACCATGCAAGCACAGGGCCGGGATCCGTTGCTGGCTGGCAGACAAAGGCAGCACTTCGCTGAATGTCGGTGCGTAGGTGGAGAGGGCAAGTACGCCACCCAGCGGCCCTTGCCATTTCAGGTAAGCGGTGTGGAACACCACGGCGCCGCCTTGGGAGAAACCGGCCAGAAAAATCCGGTTGGCGTCGATACCGCTCTGGCGCTGGTCTTCTATCAACTGGATGACCGTATCTGCGGACTCTTCCAGTTCCTCTTCACTGATGGAACGGGCAGGGCTCATGGCCTTGATGTCGTACCAGCTGGGCATGGCATAACCGCCATTGATCGTCACGGCGCGGGTCGGTGCCTGTGGCAATACAAAGCGTGTGGTCAGCAACGACTGTTGCAGTGCTTCGGCCACCGGCATGAAGTCATAGCGGTCGGCGCCCAGGCCGTGGAGCCAGATAACACAGGCGTCTGCGGTCTTTTGAGGCTGAATGATCAGAGGTTGGGTCATGGCTGCTCCATCGTTGTGCATGTGCGCAAACCGGGTGCGCTACAAAAGTGCTTGATCGGTTAAAAATTACAGAAAATGTCGCTTGCTTGAACGTTTTTTCCGATATTACGTACTGAACTTACTAAGACACGAGTGTGGTACGGGCTTTGCTATGTGGACAGGGACGTGAATGCGTTCACCCTCGGCGGTAACACTAACAGGCTACTGCCGACGGGGGGACAGCAAAAATCCCGAGGGTGAAGTTAGACAAGGAATTCAACAGCTCAAGTGAGCGCTTCAGTTTGACGGTTCGTGCGATGCACCCATCGCTCAAGGCTTATGCCGCTTGACCCAATAAAAAGCCAACACGGGTCAACATGCGCCTCACAAGGGGGCGGCGGGTCTTGTTCAAACACAAAAAAAGCAGCACTGGAGGTTTGAATGAAGCAGTTGAAATCCACCCTGGCTTTGGCCACAGCAGCCATCGTGTTGAGTGTCAGTGGTTTTGCACATGCAGGCGCAACCCTGGACGGCGTTAAAAAGAAAGGGTTTGTGCAATGTGGTGTCAGTGACGGTTTGCCGGGTTTTTCGGTACCTGACAAAGACGGCAAGATCATGGGTATTGATGCTGATGTGTGCCGCGCAGTAGCCGCAGCGGTATTCGGCGATGCAACCAAGGTCAAGTTCAGCCAGTTGAACGCCAAGGAGCGTTTCACCGCGCTGCAGTCGGGTGAAGTTGACGTGCTGTCGCGCAATACCACCTGGACCAGTTCCCGTGACTCGGGCATGGGCATGGTGTTTGCGGGCGTGACGTATTACGACGGCATCGGCTTTTTGGTCAACAACAAGCTGGGTGTAAAAAGTGCCAAGGAACTGGACGGTGCAACCATCTGCATCCAGGCCGGTACCACCACCGAGCTGAACGTATCGGACTACTTCCGCGCCAATAACCTCAAGTACACCCCGATTACCTTCGACACTTCTGACGAAAGCGCCAAGTCGCTGGAAAGCGGTCGTTGCGACGTACTGACTTCCGACAAGTCGCAGCTTTATGCACAGCGCAGCAAACTGGCGAACCCGAACGACTATGTCGTTCTGCCGGAAACCATCTCCAAGGAGCCTTTGGGCCCTGTGGTACGCAAGGGTGATGAAGACTGGTTCAGTATCGTCAAGTGGACCCTGTTCGCCATGCTCAATGCTGAAGAGGCGGGTATCACCTCCAAAAACGTCCTGGCAGAAGCCAAGTCGACGAAAAACCCGGACGTTGCCCGTCTGCTGGGTGCGGACGGTGAGTACGGTAAAGACCTGAAACTGCCGAAGGACTGGGTGGTACAGATCGTAAGCCAGGTCGGTAACTACGGCGAAGTCTTCGAGAAAAACCTCGGTAAAAGCACTCCTCTGGCCATCGACCGCGGGCTGAACGCTTTGTGGAATAACGGCGGCATCCAATACGCACCTCCTGTGCGCTGATTGCCCTTTCACCCGGTAGGCCAACTGCCGGGTGATGTTGTCTGATCCAATTTTTCAGGGGCATTTCATGCAAATTAAAGTCGGCGCACCCAAGCCCAGGTTCAGCCTTGGCGATCCACGTGTGCGTGCGTGGTTATTCCAGATCATCACCGTCGCAGTGGTGGTCTTCATGGGCTGGTATCTGTTCAACAACACCCAGACCAACCTGCAGCACCGTGGCATTACTTCGGGTTTTGACTTTCTTGAACGCAGTGCCGGGTTTGGCATTGCGCAGCATTTGATTGACTACACCGAGTCCGACAGTTACGCCCGGGTCTTCGTTATCGGTTTGCTGAACACCTTGCTGGTGTCGGTGATCGGTATCGTGCTGGCGACGATTCTGGGTTTTATCGTCGGTATCGCGCGTTTATCGTCGAACTGGATGATCAGTAAACTGGCGACGGTGTATGTAGAGGTCTTTCGCAATATTCCTCCTCTGCTGCAAATCCTGTTCTGGTACTTCGCGGTGTTTCTGACCATGCCGGGGCCCCGCAACAGCCATAACTTTGCTGACACCTTTTATATGAGCAGTCGCGGCC